>JAYVJI010000223.1:0-3259 GCA_043769435.1 Verrucomicrobiota bacterium | reverse complement strand
TCTTTGGACGAAATTCCCGGGATTTCCTTGTCCGGTTCAGGGTGGCCGGGGTAGCCTTCTGTGCGGCTCTACGCCGTTGGCCCGAAACGGAGGTGTGGAGGAGGGACTGCGGGGTAAATCCGCCTACTTTCACCGGCTTCCAACCACCCCTTTTGCAAAGTTCCCTCAACCCATTTCACCATGCATCCATTCCGCTCCCTCTCCCGGATTTTCGGTCCTGCCATACTACTGCCGTCTTTGGCGCTCGCCGTCCCGGTGGCGGTCAATGACACCTTTACGACGCCGGAGGACACTGCGGCGGGCAGTTCAGCGGTGAACATTCTCAACGCCACCTTTGAGGCCGGCACCGGTGCGCCGGCGTTCACGCTGCCTAATGCCTGGCAGAGCATTGATTTGAAGACAATTGCAGCGGGAGGCACGAATCTTTACCCGAAGGACGGTGAAGACGTGAACTGGAAGTCCGCAGGATTCGATGCGGCAACGTCGAGCATCTCCGGATGGCGGCCTGCGGGCACGATGCCCATACAGGGTGGCGGCATCAGTCCGAATGCCAACTTCGCCGCGATACCGTCAACGCTTACCGGGTTTGTCCCGGGAGGTCCGAACACGGTGAATACCTATCTCTTCCGTAACGAGTTCACCATGACCGCAGTGCAGGCTGCGCACCCGACGTGGAATTTCAGTCTGCTCGCTGACGACGGGTGCATCATCTACATCAACGGCGTCGAGAAGGGGCGGCTGAATTATCCAGCGGGTGTCGAGGTCACGCCGGAAGCAGTGGTGGGCGGCACTGGCGGGAGCGAGGCGGATTATTCGCAGATTGCGGTGAATTTGGCGGGGGCGTTGGTGACGGGGACGAATGTCGTGGCCATCGAGTTGCATCAGAATGACGGTGCCAGTTCGGATGCGGGTATTGATTTTCTAATGACGCCGACATCAGGCGACGCGACGGGAGGTTTCGCTGGAGTTGATGATGCGTTCTTCGGAACCACGCGGCCAAACAATTCAACTCAGACCCACGCGCCGACGGGCGGCTTCGGCGGCACGGGGGGCCTTCGGGTGCAGATGGGGACTGTTTTCGACTTTAACAATTTAGCGGTGTCAGGGGCGTGGCGGCGCTCGTTCACGATGGCAGCGCCGGCTACGGTGACCCTGAGTTTCAGACATCGCCTGATCTCCGGTCAGGACTACGACAACGGTGAGTACCAAGAACTCATCTGTGACGTGAATGGAACGCAGTACGGGGTCGCGACGGCACCGAGCGCTCACTTGGCGGTGAACTATCAGGTGGGTAACGGAAATGGCGGTGGAGCCGTGGATTCGGGCTGGAGAGTGAGCACGTTTAACATTCCGCTGACCGCCGGGACGCATGTGCTCTCGCTGGGTGGATATGCCAATACCGGCTCACCCGGTTTTCAGGGAAATGCTCAGGAGAGCTTTGAGGGTTTCTTTGACGATGTCGTGCTCGCGGTTCCTGGCAGTGTTTCGCTGCTGGCCAATGACACCGGCGGTGTCGCGCCAGTTACGGCGGTGAAAGCCTCCGATCCCTCCAACGGCGCGGTGACGGTCAATGCCGACGGCAGCTTCAACTATGTGCCGCTGGCCAACTGGTTTGGACAGGACACCTTCACCTACAAAGCCGTGGACAGCACCGGTGAGTCCATACCCGCGACGGTGACAGTCAACGTGACCTCAGTGAACGACATCCCCGTCGCTGTGGCAGACGGCCCGCACGTGACGCCCCAGGGGGAGCCGCTGATCGTGGGGCTGGAGGAAGGCGTGTTGGAGAATGACACCGATGTCGAAACAGCGGTGCTCACAGCGGTGATGGCTGCCACGACTCCGCCTGCCGCCGGCACTACGGTCCTGAATGCGGATGGAAGTTTCACCTTCACCCCCACGACGGGATTTGCCGGCAGCACCAGCTTCACCTACCGCGCCAGCGATGGCACCGCGCAGTCAGCCCCTGCTACGGTGACTATCATCGTTTCCAATGTGCCGGACCCTCCGGTCGGCGTCGCGGACACCTACACCGCGGTGAAGAATACGCCGCTCGTCGTAACAGCTACGGTTGCTGGAGCCGTGACGGAGGAGGTGCTTCCTTATAAATCCGCAGGCTGGCACGCCTACAACTCCCTGGTGCTCGCCGACAGCAATCTCGGCACCGCCTGGCGCACGACTGCTTATACGGAAGCCGCGGATTGGATCGTTGGCCCTGCGGAACTGGGCTTCGGCGACGGCGACGAGGCTACCATCGTCGCTGACAATCCGACACCGGGATTCGATGCCACTGCGACCGACAGGTTTGCGACGTCTTATTTCCGGCGTCCGCTCACAGTGGCTAACGCCAGTAATGTCACGGGAGTGGAAATCGTTGTGCTCTACGACGACGCCTGCGCCTTTTACTTAAATGGTGCCGCCGCGGGGCGAACCAGCAATCTGCCGACGATCGCCACGATGCCTGAACTGGCGTGGGATTACCTCCAGACCGGGCAGTTCAACGACAATCAGACGCAGACTTTTACTCTGCCGCCATCCGTCTTTCTGGATGGCGACAATCTGATCGCGGCTGAGGTGCATCAAAGTGCCGCCAATTCATCGGATTTGTCTTTCGACATGCGCATTCGGCTTACCCGTTTGGGCATCGCCGGCGTGCTCGCCAACGACACCGATCCCGACGCCGGTCAGACCGCGACGCTCACCGCGGAACTCGTGGCTCAACCAGCGCACGGCACGGTCTCCCTGAATGCCAACGGCACCTTCACCTACACACCCGCCAATGGCTACACTGGTCCGGATGCGTTCACTTACCGGGCTAAAGACTCGACCAATCTCACCTCAACAGTGACGACCGCCAGCATCACGGTTGAGACGGGTCCGAATGTTCCGCCGGTGGCCAATCCCGAGAGCTACGTGACCGACGAGGACACGCCGCTGAATGTCCCCAAGCCCATCAACGGCGTGCTCGCCAACGATACCGATGCGGAAGAGGATCCTTTCACCGCCGTCATCGCCACGCAGCCTACGCACGGCACGATTACGCTGAATCCCAATGGCACGTTCTCCTACACGCCGGTGGCCAATTATAACGGCCCGGACTTCTTCACCTACCGCGCCACTGATACCAAGCCGGGCGCGCCCGCCACGGTCACCATCACCGTGACCCCGGTGAATGATGCGCCGGTCTCTGTGAACGACACTTACTCCGGCGATCCCGGCGTGCCTTTTGTCGTTCCCGCTGCGCTGGGCGTGCTGGCAA
>JAYVJI010000222.1:0-7969 GCA_043769435.1 Verrucomicrobiota bacterium | reverse complement strand
GGCTCTATACATGGCATTGGTTCTTGTTTGCCTACGCTTTAAGCCGCCCCTCTCGGGGCGACAGATAAGACTAACTTGCAGTGTTGGTGTTTAAATTGTTGCGCGAGATTTGAACTCGCTTGGATTGAACTGAGCTGTTTCATCCCCTCCCCTCCTGACCGCTTTGATGGGAGGAGAAGGCTTTTGCATTCGCAAAAGTCCCCGCGCAGTACTGTGGCTTGTTTCACTATGCTGTCCACAAGTATCACCAGGTCCTTCAACGCTGTCGCGGCGTTTCTACTTATGTCTTCTGCACTTCCTGCTGATGAGGCTAAGGAATTCAGTCTCGATGTCCTCCGGCAAATGGCTAGAGCCAGGGCTGCTGCGCCTTATGTCGAGCCTCCGGACGCTCTCGATTCCTATTGGAAGAACCTGACTTACGATCAGCACCGGGACATCCGCTTTCAGATGGAAAAGGGCCTCTGGAGCGGTCAGGATCGCGGATTTTCCATCGACTACTTTCACCCCGGATGGACGGCTAAGCGCACTGTAACGGTTAGTGAGGTGATCGCTGGCAAGGCCCTTCCGGCAGCTTTTGACCGGAGTCTTTTCGACTATGGGAAGCAACAGGTGCCGGAGTCGGTGCCGCCTCCGCCAGGGTATGCGGGATGGCGCGCGCGTTATCCCTTGAACGGACCGGACTACATGGATGAGTTCCTCGTTTTTCTGGGCGCCAGTTATTTCAGAACCATACCGGCCAAAGCGCCCTACGGTTTATCAGCGCGGGGGATTTCCATGAATAGTGGCCTGCCGGGTGTTCCCGAGGAGTTTCCGGATTTCCAATCCTTCTGGGTCGAGCGTCCTGAAAAAGGCGCCAAGTCACTGAAGGCATGGGCGCTCCTTGACGGGCCTAGTGTCGCCGGAGCCTATCAATTCACCATCACTCCGGGGCCTGAAACTGTCATGGACATTGATGTGGAGATTACACTCCGGAGGCCGGTGCAGCAACTCGGTCTGGCGCCTTTTTCCAGTATGTTCTGGTTTGGTGAACTCACGCATCCCCGCCCGCTGGATTTCCGCCCGGAGGTGCATGACAGTGATTGCCTGCTCATGGAGCTGAGCACCGGTGGCTGGCATCTCAGGCCGTTCGATACCACGGCGGGCCAGTCGCGCCATTGCGTCTTTGCTCTGGAAAACCCCCGCTCCTGGAGCGTGCTGCAGCGGGATCGATCGTTCTCTTCCTACCAGGATCTGGAGGCCCATTATCATGACCGGCCCAGCGTCCGGGTGGAGCCCATGGAAGGATTCGAGAAGGGAAAACTCCACCTCATTGAGCTGCCAAGTCCGGATGAAACAAATGACAACATTGTCCTCGTCTACGAACCGGATCCCAAGCCGGAGCCGGGCAAGGCCTTCCACTACAGATACCGCCTCCGCTGGATGCGCGACCCGCAGCCGCACGGGCTTTTTGCAGTGAAAGCCACCCGCTGGGGAACTCCGGTCCAGAAGCCTGACCAGTTACTGTTCACGGTCGATTTTGCCAAACCTCTGCATCCTGAAAAAAAGACCGGAGAACCCAAGTGGGATGACCTTTCTCTTTTCAAACCTGTGGTCACCATCGGAGAAAAATCCGCAAAACTCATCCATGCCGGACTGACGGATATCAGCATGGCAAATGTCGATGACCTGCCGCTGGGCATGGGCCGCAGCCCGGACGTCCATATGCCTCAGGTCCTCCGCGCCTTTTTTGTTATTGAGCCTCCACCCGGAATGACTAGCACAGAGCTGACCTGCGAGTTGCAGGATGCTAAGGCCCATGCTGTCTCCGAGCGCTGGGTCTATCTCTGGCAAAAGTAAACGGGCGTCCTGATTCCCGAAAGGGATTTACGGCAGGAATTCCGTTGATCTTGGTCGCCGGTGTATCCGCTGCGGCGTAGTGTGTCCACGCGGGAGGCGTCGTCGCCAAAGGGCTGCACGCCGACGGTGCGTCTGTGCCTCAATGACATGACATTTATTTTACACCTCACAATGTGACAGTCGGCGGTGTGAGTGTAGTATGGTGCCCTCGCCTCTGCCTTTCACTGATAAGTTCCACTTCCTTACCGCATGAAAATCCGCCTCACACTTCCCTGCCTGTTCGCCACTATCCTAACGCTTTCTGCTCAAGATACCAGCTACCTTGAAAAATTCGCACTCTCCGCAGATCGCGAGGCCGTATTGAAGGACCTGATCCCAGGCACGGACGAATATTATTATTATCATGCGCTGCACCTTCAAAATACTGGAAAGCAGGCGCAGCTGACCGCGATGATAAAAGAATGGGCGGGCCGGTTTCAGGACGATAATCCCCGGCGCAACGAGATCACCAACCGGCAGGCCCTGATCGACTACGCTACGAATCCCGCTGCCAGTCTGGAATACCTCCGGAAAAAGTTGGCCATCGACTATAACCATCAGCGTGACACGCCGGATGCGCGACCGGATTTGCCGGTAAAACTGGACCCGGCCACGGTTTCGTGGGATGTCTTTCTGGCTGGGGCGTTGAATGGGCAACATGCTTTTCAGCAGCTCACCACAGCAGGCCTAGTGAAGGTGCTGCGGAACGGCGGAGTGGAACTGACGACCGCCCGGCGGAGGGACTTGCTGAACAGAATCCATCGTCCAGATTTTCAGGATCTCGTCAGGATCGTGAATGACGATCTGGGAACGAAAGAGTCGAGCGGGTTTGGGGAGTTCGCCATTCATGCGAAACTGACGCTGGCACAGTTAGAGGAGTTGCTAAAGCTCCGCCCGGCGCTGCTGCAGCAGTCGAACTTCGTCACCGCGTGGGCCGGCAAGCTACGACCCGCGTTCGGTGAAGACGCCGTGCGCAGCGCGGCGGTGCGCGAGGCGTGGTTGGACAGGCTGGAGGCGTTCACGAACCGGCTGGCCCGCTCGTTCAACTCGCTCAAAGCGCACGTCCTGTACCACCGCCTCGTCCACGACCAGGCGCAGGGCGTCATCAACGAGGCGCGGCTTCGCGCTTATCTGGAACTCCCGCGGCCCGTCGACTACGTGGCGCAGAAGTATCGTGAGTCCGATGTCTTCAAGCAACCCGTGGACCTGAATGCGAACTACGAGCCGCTCTCCGGCTGCGCGCCCATCGGCAATGACGAGGGCCTCGTGCGCAGCCTGTTGCTCACCGTGCTCGCCAAAGCTGACACCGCAGAGAAGTTCGCGCCTTACCTCAACGACCAATGGCTCAATGCCCTCCACGCCGAGGCCAAGCTCCTCAGCGGCGCTCCCGATGCACAGAATTGGGTGTCCCTTCTGTCCCCTGAGTCCTATCAGTCCTTGAAAGACCGCGTGGACCTCGACTTCGACACCGCGCTCAAACAGGAGTGGTCGTCCGCAGATGACGTGTCCCTGACTCTCCACGTGAAAAATGTGCAAAAGCTGCTGGTGAAGATTTATGAGATAAACACTGAAATCGTTCATCGCACCACAGGTGCGCAGGTGAATACAGATCTGAATCTGGATGGCCTGAAATCGAATGCTGAGCAATCATGGGACTACGCAGAAGCTCCCATTTCGCGGCAAAAGCGGACATACAAATTTCCTGAACTCAAAGGAAAACGTGGCGTGTGGGTCGTCGAGTTCATAGGCGGCGGAAAAAGCAGCCGAGCCCTGATCCGAAAGGGCGGGCTGCGTCACCTCGTGCAGCATTCCAGTGCGGGGACGCTGATCAGCGTTTATGACGAGAACTTGCAGCCGGTGGAAAAGGCTTATGCGCTGCTAGGCTCGCGCAGGTTTGACCCTGTGGAGGGCGGCGGGATTCTGGTGCCGTTCAGCACCGTGGCCGGGGACCAAAATGTCGCGCTCGGTGATGGCTCTGGATTCACGACGCTGGAGAAAGTGAACATCATGGGAGAAGCCTATGAATTGAAAGCGGGATTCCATGTGGCGAGGGAATCACTCCTGCCAGGTGTTGCGGCCAGGATCGCCATCCGTCCTGCGTTGTTGCAGAATGGCCAGCCGATCCCGGTGAGTGCGCTGGAAAAAGTGCGGCTTACTGTGAACTCCCGGACACTGGACGGTGTGCCTGCAAGTGTAGTCTTCGAAGCTGGTGGCAAGGATAAGGACGGCAAGCCGGTCGGTCTGCAGCTGAGTGATACTGCAGAAGCCGTGGTGGAAATAGCCGTGCCGGAGAGGCTCGCCGTGCTCAGCTTTTCCCTGGCCGCAGAAGTTAAGTGCCTCTCCACCGGCCAGCCGGTGGCAGTCAGCGCCGGTGATTCTCTGAATGTCAGCGGCTTCAGTCTAACAGGACAGACCAGCGACCTGCACATGACTCAATCCGGTGGCCAGTTCATCCTGGAAGAGCGTGGACGCAGTGGCGAGGTCAAGGCAGGCCGGGAGGTGGCTATCACTTTCTTCCGGACGGAATTCACTAACACTATCACTCACACCTTCAAGACTGACGGGTCAGGCGCGATCCTTCTCGGCAGCCTTGAGGGCATAGCTTCCATCAAGGCCAAAAGTGCGGCCGGGGTGCAGCGTTCCTTTGCGATGCCTCGAACCTGGGCCTCACTGCCTGCGGCATTGAATGTGAAAGCCGGTGAGCCGGTGCAGGTGGCATGGCGGGGCACTGCGGAGCCTGCTGCCGGTGATGTCAGTGTCCTAGAAATGCGGAACGGTTCACCCGTCCGTGACGCCGCAGCAGGCGTCACAGTGAAAGGCGGGTTGGTCACCATCACTGGTCTCGAGCCGGGCGAGTATGTGGTGGAATTGGCCCCCGTGGGTGCCAGCACCCTTATCCGTGTGGGCGAGGGAGAGACGGTCGCCGGCCACCTGACGAATGGAAAGCTAACTATGGAGCTGTCCAATCCCGCACCGGTCAGCGTCTCGGGTATGGCCCGGGGGGAGATCCCGGCGCGGGATAAGGATCCCGTAAAATCTGTTATTGTTTTTCATATTGGCAATGCCGGCGTGGACACCCGCGTGCATATTTTCGCGAGCCGGTTTTTGCCGGAGTTCGATGCCTTTGCGGCGCTCGGCCAGGACCGCCTGCCACAACCCTCCGCATGGACCACCTCCTGGCGGCCCAGCCTTTATCAAAGCGCCCGCACCATCGGCGAAGAATACCGCTACGTGCTGGATCGCAAAGGTGTCAAACAATACGCGGGAAATCTCCTGCCGCGCCCGGGATTGCTGCTGAATCCCTGGGCTATATCGGATACCCTAACGAAAAAGCAAATGGCCGCCGATGGTGAGGATGCCACGCCTATGGTGGCCCAGCAGCCAGCGGCTCCACTCGCCCGTGCTCCTGCCACTGATGCGCCCACCGGCGCCGCGTCCGCCCCGGCGGGGCCGATGGATCCCGATCTTTCTTTTCTAGCCGTTCCTGGTGCAGCGGCTCTCAACCTCAGGCCTGACAAAGACGGGAATGTGGCCATCAATGCCGCCGACTTGGGTGACCGGCAAATGATCCGCGTGGTGGCTGTCGATAGTGACTCTGCCGCAATGCGTGACTTTTCACTACCAGCCCATGAATTGAAGCTGCGCGATCTCCGCCTGAATGACGGTCTGGACCCGGCGCAGCATTTCAGCAGGCAAAACAACCTGACACTTCTGCAGAAGGATGCGCCAGTTCAGTTTAAGGAGTCCCTTGCTGCCCGGTGGCAGAGTATCAGTCATCTGGGCGCGGCGCACTCACTGCTGTCCACCCTTAGCAACAATGCCACGCTGGCAGAGTTTTCATGGCTGATGTCATGGCCGGAACTGACACCGGAACAGAAAGCGGAGTATTTCTCCAAGTATGCCTGCCACGAGTTGAATTTCTTCCTCGCCCGCAAAGACCCGGAGTTCTTCAAAGCGATCTCCCAACCCTATCTAGCAAATAAGCGCGACAAGACGTTTATGGATCACTATCTCCTAGGGGCGGATATGTCAGGCTACCTCCGCCCGTGGCAATATAGTCAGTTGAATACCGTAGAACGCATCCTCCTCGCCCGCCGCATTCAGACGGAGCAGCCTGTGATCCAGCGATACCTGAAGGACTGGCTCCAGATGCAACCAGCGAACCCGGCACGCCAAGCCTTCCTCTTTGACACGGCGCTCAATGGCCGGTCGCTGATCACTGACACTGAAAGTAAATTCAATAGCAGGACCGACGGCACTGTGTATTTCCAAGAAGGAGTCGGCAATAAAATAGAAGCCCGCTATGTTACAAGAGCTGCAAACCGGGGGAATGTCTCGGAAGAACGCATTAGCGAGTTGTATGACCTCCCCCAGATTAGCGCGGAGGAGTTCTCAAGATTCGGTACCCAATCCGATCCCAAAGGCTCTAATGACGAGAATGGCGAAGGTTTGATAAAGGCGCACTTTGCATATGGACGTGGGCTCGGCAGAGATAAGCACGAAGAATCCGTGAGACTGCGCCTTTTTGCAAAGCAAAACCAACTGCGCCTTTTCCGCCAGGCAGAACACACTAGGGAGTGGGCGGAGAATAACTACTATCAACTCCTCATCACCCAGCAAAACGCCGGCTTGGTGGCTCCCAATCGTTTTTGGCAGGACTATGCCTTGTGGGATGGCAGCGGGTTTTTTGTTTCCCCTCACCTTGCGGAGGCCAGCGGCAGTTTCACTGAGATGCTGCTAGCTCTCGCTGCGCTGGACCTCCCGTTCCAGCCGGTGACTGGCAAGGTGGAACGCAAGGACAATACCGTGACCCTGACGCCCGCGGGCAAAGGCATCCTCTTCCACCAGGAAATCCGCGCCGCTGAGCCTGACAAGGAAGGCGCGCCGCTTCTCGTGAGCCAGAACTTCTACCGTCAGGGCGACCGCTACACCGAGCAAGCCGGCGAGAAGACAGATAAATTTGTTAGCGCGGAATTCCTCACCGGTGTCGCTTATGGCTGTCAGGTCGTGGTCACGAATCCCTCGTCCTCGCGCCAGAAGCTGGACTTGCTCTTCCAAATCCCGCAGGGCGCGATACCCGTGCTCGCCACGCAGGCCACCAAGAGCCAGCCCGTCGTGCTGGAGCCGTTTCACACCGGCACGTATGACTTCACCTTCTACTTCCCTGCCGCCGGGAAGTTCCCGCACTTCCCCGTGCATCTGAGCCGCAACTTCAAGACCGCCGCCAGCGCCGAGGCCTTCACCTTCAATGTCGTGCCCAAAGCCACGCAGGCGGACAAAGCCTCGTGGGAATACGTCAGCCAGAACAGCGAGCCGAAGGAAGTCATCAGCTTCCTGGAACAGAACAACCTCTTCACGCTCAACCTCGACCTCATGGCATGGCGCATGAAGGACGCAGACTTTGCAAAGAAGGCGCTCGGCCTGCTGCGCACGCGCCACGTTTATCACACTACCACCTGGAGCTATGCGCTGCACCACAACATCACGGAAGGCGTCACCGACTTCCTCATGCACGCCGACGGATTCCTCGCGCAGTGCGGCGCTTACATTGACTGCGCCCTCATCAAACACGATCCCGTGGAGCGCCGCATCTACCAGCACCTCGAATACAGCCCGCTCATCAATGCCCGCGCGCATCAGCTCGGCGCGCGCCGTCAGATCATGAACGACAAACTGCGCGGCCAGTTCAACGCGCTGATGAAAGTCCTCAGCTACCACCCCGCGCTGGATGAAGAGGACCACCTCGCCGCCGCCTACTACCTCGCGCTCCAGGACCGCATCGAGGAAGCCATCGCCCGCTTCGCCAAAGTGGACGCCGCCAAAGTCGCCGAGAAGCTGCAATACGACTACATGCAAGCCTGGCTCGCGCTTTCTCAAGCCGACGTGGCCACCGCCCGCCGCATCGCCACCGCCCACGCCGCGCATCCCGTGGATCACTGGAAAGCCAAGTTCACCGAACTCGCCTCGCAGCTAGACGAGATCGAAGGCAAAGCCCCGGTGAAACCCAAAGACGACGACCGCGACGCCACCCAGGACCGCCTCGCCGCCAAGGAACCCGCGATGAACGTGAAGATCGAAAACAAGACCGTCACGC
>JAYVJI010000221.1:0-1729 GCA_043769435.1 Verrucomicrobiota bacterium | reverse complement strand
AAAAAGTTCCAGCGCCTCCTGATCCCGTCCGCTGGAAAAAAGCACCTTGATTTTGCGGTCCGTTACCACCCCCTTTTTATCTAACTTAGCCGCTTCATTGAGGGTCTCGAGAGCCCGCTCCAGATCACCTTCCGCCTCTTCCATTTTGGCTATTTCCATGAGCAGATCATAGTCACCCTGCTTCACCCGGTTAGCCTCCAGCAGAGCCAGCCTGCGGCCCTCATAGTTTCCGGATGCCCGGTGAATTTCCGCCAATGCCAGCAGCGGCAAAATGGAGCCCCGGTTTCCCTGCCTCCTTTCCTCAAACTGCTCCAACAGCGTGACAGTAGTGCCGCTCAATTCCGCAGTCCGCGCCAGTTCCCCGGCAAATTTTACTTTATCCCCCGTCTCTTTTGCTTCCTCAAACAACATGGTATAAACCCTGGCCGCATCAGCATACTTTCCCTCAGCGCGGAAGGCTTCACCCAGCCGCAGCCGGATGTCCTGATCGCCAGGAAACTGTTGGGCGGCCCGGCGCATCACTTTAAGCGAATCCGCCGGCCTCCCTGCTGATGCCAGCAAATCGCTCTCCCTGATCCACACCTGCACACTGCCCGGAGACAGCTTCTTCCATTCTGGTATCCACTCGAGAGCTTTATTGAAAAGGATCGCCCTCTCATAGAGTTCCACCAGCCGCTGGATATTGGCATTCCTGCGCCCGCCCGGCGCATTGATCAGCGCCAGTTGAGACTCCGCAGCAGCCTTGAAATCGAACCGTGCTGACTGCACCCTCACCAGCGCGGCATTTCCCATGGCAGCATCCCCAGCCGCCACTTCCCGCAGGACGGCATCCGCCTCTTTTGACTTGCCCGCCTTCTCCAGCAACTCCGCCCGCAAGCACTTTTCCTGCGGGGTCGCAGCAGCCATGCCCTCCAGTTCCTTCAGCGCCAGCCCGGATGCTTTAGCTCTCTCCAGAACTCTAACATTCACGGCCAGCGCCGTTTCCAGCGCAATAGGATCCGCCGCGAGCCTCAGCAGCGAACGCGCCGGAGCGACTGCTGACTTGGGCTTATCCGCTCTTAAGGCCGCATCGCAATAGGACTGCAGGAAACCAGTATCCGCTGGAAAATCCGCTAGTCTGGCGGACAGCAACTCCTCTGTGAGTGCGTGTTCCTCCCGGGCGGAAACGCTGCGGGCAATGGCCGAGAGCCGAGCCCCGTCAGCGCCCTCTGCCAGCTTTTTCCATACGGCGATAGCTTCCGCCTTTTTATCAGACCGGTGCAGTGCCGCCGCGTGAGCCAGCAGGGCGGACTCACTGCCGGAGAACTTCAGTGATGTCTGCGCATACAGCTTGAGGGCAGCATCAGGCAGGTCCCAGCGCTCCATGAGCCCTGCTACCCGCAGCGCCGCAGCTTCGGTGCCGGCGTCCGCTTTGTATAGAAACAGCTCCAGCGCATTCTGACACTCCTCCTTCTGACCTGCCCTCCAATGCAGCCCCGCCAGCTGAATGATTAGTTCCGTATCCTGCTGTTGCTGGGCTATCAGCGCCTGCATTTGCTTCACAGCCTCCGGCAACTGTTTGTTGTCAGCAAGTATCTGGATGTAGGCCTCCCGCATTCCCCGGTCTCCGGGAGCCAGCCCCAGCAACTCCAGCCACGCCTTGAGCGCCGCATCCGTTTCACCAAGCTCTGCCATGACAGCCGCCTGCCCCCTCCTCAGGGCTATCCGTTGCGGGTACTTTGCTATCAAC
>JAYVJI010000220.1:0-2695 GCA_043769435.1 Verrucomicrobiota bacterium | reverse complement strand
CGCCGCCATGGGTGGCAAAGTCATGGTCTGGGGCAGCCCCCGGCAACGTCAGTTGGAGGCCGGCTGGACATGGGAAGAGGCCTCAGAACGGGCTGCCAGCGTCCTGCGTCCCATCGCCGTGGAGGCGGAAAAGTATGGCGTGACCCTTGCCCTGGAACCACTGGGCCGCAAAGAAACCAACTACCTGAATACGGCCGAAGAAACCATCCGGCTGATCCAGCTGGTGGACCATCCCGCCTGCCGACTGCACCTTGACGTGAAGGCCATGAGCGATGAACCCGGGTCGATCGCAGGCATCATCAAGGCCAGCAAACACTATACCGCGCACTTTCACGCCAATGATCCGAATCTCCGGGGCCCCTGCATGGGAGAGGTCCCCTACGAGCCCATCGCCGCCGCTTTGAAGGAGACCGAATACGACGGCTGGATCAGCGTCGAGGTTTTCGACTACACCCCAGATCCAGACACCATAGCCCGCGAAAGCCGCGAAAACCTCAGGAGAATCTTCGGCTGCTGACTCCATTCCGCATCTCGCATCTCGCATCTCGCATCTCGCATCTCGCAAATAGAGTATGCGCGCCGAATCCCCTTCAATGAGGTCAAGGAAAGCGAGTTGGAATTAAATGATATGGCCACCCTGCCCAATACCAAAACGCCCGCCACTGTGCCCGCTGAGCAAGCGATTCATAACAGTCCGCATGTGTCGTGTCACCAGCTTCCCTTCTGGGCCTCGGATCGTGGTGGTGTAGCCTTCGTGGGATTTGGAGAATGCGAGTGTCGGGTGGATGAGAGTGGTTTTTTTTGACCCGGAGCCACTTCCCTCTTGGCGGCTCCGGCGGATTCCTTTCTCTCAGCGATTCGCCCGCAAATTTCGGGCGATGCCTTGGCGTTTGCCTAGTTAGTTTGCCTAGGCTTGGAGGCAGGATTCAGCTTTACACGCAGTCCGGAATGGCCTCCGGAAAGAGCGTTTGGCTGCCTGAGGCGTCGTAATGCGGATTGTCTTGCCAGACCAGGTTTGGCCATGCGGCGTAGGCTGGTATGGATTCCATCAGCTTGGCGACCCGCACATCGGAAGTCATATTGGGATTGAACTCGGTCATGTCGGACGAGGGGCGCATGGCCTTGCTTATAGCAGTGAAGTGGCATGCCCGGAATGCCACTGCGTGGTGATCCACTGCAAACTTGCAGCGCACGAGCCCGGGCGAGACCACATCCGGTTTTTTCAGGTGGATGGCACCCAGCATGAAGATACCCCAGTCATCCGGCAGGGTGATGCCCTCCAGACGCTCGCGCCACTCCGGATGAAAAATGAGGTCATCCTCCATGAGCAGCAGGGATGAGGCGCCAGCCGCACGGGCCCGGCGGATGGTCAGCCGCTTGCTCATGGCTACGGCGCGCCGGTTGGTATTGGCGTAGTCGCGGCCGCTGCGGAGCCAGTTTCCATGAATGGCGGGCTGGCGGGGAATCTCCAGCCCCTGTTCCATGAACAGGGAATCCATTTTTTGGCGGCGTTCATCAGAACGTCCGAGGTTGATGTAAAACCGGCAGGGAAATTGAGTTTCGATGTTCATTTTTGTGGTGGGCTCAGGGTTCCAGAATGCTGAGCATTGGCCATGCTGGCTCACCGATGAACCGGCCCAGATACTGGCTCATCAGAAACTCGAGTTTGGTGGTGGTGTCACCGCCATTGGCATGCAGCAGGGCGGCCTCCCGGTAGTCCAGATATCTATGGTCATGGAGGAGCGGGAAGCAGATCTCAGAGCGCTCAAAGCGGGTACACTTCAAGTCGCTGGACACCAGCAGCCGGTTCCATGCCGGCTGGTCAAAGGTGCTGTTGAACCCGCACAGCGGACCTGCATCTATGCTCTCCCACTCCTGCATCACCTGATTATAGTGCTGGCTCCTTACCGCGAGCGTGCCGCTGTTGGCACCGTTGCGCCACAGCAAGGGAAATTCGTCAGGATAAAACCGGCTGGAGAACGCTCCATTGCTCATAGGGGTTGGCTCCGGCTGCCACAGAATGTCCGCTTCCTGTGCTGGCAGGAAAAGGTGGTCTATATTCCGCAGGGCGATCATGTCACAGTCCAGAAAACAAATCCAGTCATAGTTTGAGGCGTCAATAAACTCGCGGGCCTTATATTTCATGCTATGCCCCTGCGCGGCGGGGGTATCTACGAAATACTCGCTCACGTTTTTGCGTTCAACCCTGAAGATGGGCTCATCACCGTTATGCACGATGAGCAGGTCACCGGTGAAAAAGGTGCGCTGCAGGGAGGCGGCCAGGATCTTGGCCATTTGCCTGTGGGCCGCCAGACCAGGGGGATCCAGCGCGACTGTGTATATAAGGACTCTTGGTGGATTCATCAGGCTTCGGTCAGAGGCTGCGTCACATTTCCAGCATGGAAAAGAATATACCTGTCGGATCGCAGTAAAAGGTGCGCATGTAAAGGCCGAAGGAAAACTCTATCTTGCCCAGCGTCTCCATGCCACAATTATGACAAATAGCGGCATGAGAATAGATCTGAAAGTAGGGATCATGCGTCAGTGGAAACTGGACTTCGCCATCTTCAAACGGGGCCGCCAGCCAAGCGCCTGAGCCCGCTGCCTCCGGCCATTGCGGACAGCGCCCATGGCGCAGGAGCATCGCATTCCATGCGGCCTGTTCTCCATAGCTACTTTCCGGACGCGTGGGCGG
>JAYVJI010000219.1:0-2499 GCA_043769435.1 Verrucomicrobiota bacterium | reverse complement strand
CATGCCATTGATTTCACCCCCCTCGGGGAAACTTGTCCAGCTTTTAAGCTTTAACCTCTCATCATCAGCCTTCTGCGCTGAAATTTAATTCAGCCCTGGGCTGTCCTTGAGACGGAGGATCCTCCAAGCTGCATCTCGGGCCGCCGGGCTGATCTTCACCATAAAGCCAGTCGCCGGTATCGATCATCGCCCCAAAGACGTCGGAGATGCTTTCGTCCAGCGCCCCGCTCTGATCCGCATAGATGAGCCCGGCCGTGAAATGGGTGACCCCGTGAGTATATTCGTGCGCGAAAGTATCGTTCACCACACGCCCGTCACTGAAGGCCAGGATGCAGCAGTTAGGTGAAAAGAAGGCGTTGTTGAAATCACCGTGCGTATAAACCGGCATTTCCATGTCGCAGTCATCCCATGAGAGCCGGTGGAAGGTATTGAAGTAGTAGTCGTAAGTGGAATGGAGAAAGTTCCAGCCCTTCATGCCTTCCAACAGCGGGTCGGCGGCAGCGCCAGGATAACCAGTGGGCCCGGCAGTATTGAACCACTCGGTCGCATTGTCCGTGATCCCGCAATCGAGCATCGTGTAGCCATTCGCGGTATAGACGAGAAAGTCCTTTTCCGGCTGCGCATGATCGTCCCGGATTTGATTGAGCAGCCAGCGGCGTGCGCCAGTGTGCCCGTCGATGAAGACACTGAACCCGGCGCCCTTGCCCTCGGGAAGCCCACTGACGCTCACCCGCCAGGCCAGCCATGTTTGATTCGGGCCGCTGCCAAAGAGCGAAGGATTCAGCCACACTAAGTGCGATTCACCCATCACCTCGGGATTCACTGCTCCACGCTCCTTGACCCATATCCTAGCGGTCGCTCCAGCTTGCGCTGCCGTCAGTGTCGCGGGTGGGAGTAGCGGCAGTTCCGCCAGCCAGCGGCCCCCGGTGCCGATTACGTGGGTCTTCGTCAGGTGAACCGCGAGCTGGGAGCCATAGACGGGAATGCCTTCATGAATTTGCTCGAAGAGAACATGCCGTCCCGCGGCGCTGGTCTCGCGACGCCGCGGCGTGAGTTGCGTCCGCGGCTCGGACAGCGCGTAGAGCGCGCGGAAGCGATCGAGAAAATCGAGCGCGCGCAACAGCGGGTCTTCGGGACCGTCGGCAGGGAGCGGCCATTGCATCTGCACAGAAGTCGGCACACCGGCATTGTAATAGATCGTCGGAGGCGTGGCGGATTCCGCGCTGAGTTGCATGAAGGTAGTCGTCGCTGCGGATAATGGAGGGCTGTAGCTCACGAGCAACCTCGGCTGATTCGTGGTCGCTTCACGGCTGCGGAACAAGGTCGAAAAACTTTGTCCCGCCACCACCACCGGCCGCAGCGCGATGCCATGATTTGAAGCCCCGCCGCTGACCCATGCATTGACGAACGCCGTCACATTCCAAGTGTTCCATTGGTTCACCACGAGCGTTTTGACCACGCCTGCCCCACTGACGGCGGGCTGGGTGGACCAGCTAATCGAGCTTTCCGCCCACGGCGCGCTGACCAGAAAGACCTGCGCCCGGCGCGTTCCCGTGGCGCTCACATCGGCGGCGAAGACTTCCAATTGCGCCGAATGAATCTGCGCGTTGGCCGGAATACTGGAGAGATCGAAGCGCAGGTAAGAGCGGATCGACTCCGCGCCCGCCGCCGCGCCGACGGAGAAGCTAGCCTGCGTCCCGTATTTCGTTCCGGGCGAAGTGGCCACCGTCTGCGCATCGGCCGCAGCGGCATACGTGACAGTTGGCGGTGTTTCGACGGCTCGGATGGTTGAAACTGCCCCGGCTCCGAACAGAGCGGCAAACACGGCGTCAAGCCATTGCGGAACAGCGAGGCAATGAGTTCTCCACCTCGCAGAGGCTGTAACATGGATTGGGATGATCGATTTCATAGTTGGCATTTTCTGGTTTTGTATGGCGTCGCTGAATGGAGAAGCCAGTCCTGCACCTCCCTTCTACGTAGCTTCTCGAAAAACGTTACAGGGCGGTTGTGGTGTAACGTTTCTGCATTCCCGCCGTATCAACGGGATTATGAAAACCATCTTCCGCGCTACCTCGGTCCTAACCGCCCGGGACCTCGCCAATCTGCTCCAGCAATTCTTCACTGGCCTAGTGCAACGGCTCTTCGCCCACATGTTCCAACGACTCTCCGCGACCCTGCGTTGCTCCCGTATCGGCTCGTTCGATGAGTTACTCACGGGCATTCAACCCAACGCTCAAAACCACCATCGCCAACATCCGATGAAAGTTATCGTCAATCGCGTCGCCCTGACCTCTGCCGAAATCTCCGCGCTCGAACGACAATTCGGCGCAAAGCTAGCCAACGGGAATTATTGGTATGACCGTGAGAGCGGTGCGTGGGGGATGGAAGGTGGACCGACCGCCGGAGTCGTCGCGGCGGGCATTCGGGCTGGTGGCCCCCTGCGCGCGGACGCTTCGGGCGGCAACACTGGCGTCTTCATCAATGGGCGCGAGCTGCACT
>JAYVJI010000218.1:0-1995 GCA_043769435.1 Verrucomicrobiota bacterium | reverse complement strand
GGCTTCGGAGTTATATGAACGTATGAGCCGGATATAATCCCGCTCATCCCAAGTGATAAGATCGCGGACGCGGATGTTGAATTTCCCCTGAAGTCCATGCAGGGCGTCCTGGAGATTGGCTGGATTAGTGCCGCCGCCGGCGGAGGCCTCAGCGGCCATAGCCATATCATGCTGATCGCACTCCACGCCGTAATAACGGAGGACCCGCTCAGTGCTCGCTACAGCGCAGTAACCTTTTTCACCTTGATCGACCATAGGCACGTCCTTGACGTAGACATCCCCGGCGGTATTTTTCTCGACGCGGGCCAGCAGATCCCGGGAATTGGCCTTGGCGGTGTTGGCCTTGGCCGGTCCCAGCGTGGAGCCGCCTTTGGGCATTAGCCGCAGCCGGATGAACTCTCCCTGAAATCCTACTTGGCGCTCCTTTGTGGAGCTGAATTCGAGCTGGGCGAGCGTAGCGGGGCTTTCCCAGCGGAAACGTGAGGCCTTTGCGGCGGAGGCCATGTCTTTGCCCAGATCCCGCGCTTTCACTGCGAGCCTAGCGTTAAGCCCGTCGACAACGCCACTTATTTTTTTCTTGAACGCACCCTCCACGATTTCATCCGAATCCCCTTTGTTCCATACGGAAATGGTGACGGTAGCTAGGTAGTTTGATTTAAAGTCGAAGCTTACTTCTGCCGCAGTCTCCGCACCGTCAAACATCGTGTAGCTGCTTTTGGTGAAAGAGAAGCTCCTCGAATTGCTGCCGCCTTTTTGAATGAGGAGCCGCTTGGGCCGCATCAGTGCCCGCTCCTTTTTACCGGTCTCCAGCCACTTAAAGCCCCCCTTCTTAAAGGTTTTCTCCACCTGTTCTGTGGTCAGTTGCCAGACATCAGCACTGCCAGTGAGGAGTGAGTCGAGGGAGATCTTTGCCTGTTCCTCGGAAGTGATTTCCTCCTCCTCTTCGTCCTCGTCCTTCTTGTCATCTTTCTTATCGTCCTTTTTGTCGGCTTTCTTCTCGTCCTTTTTGTCAGACGGTTCAGGCTCATCTTTCTTGTCCTCCTTTTCAGGATCGACTTTTTTGTCCTGAGCGAAGCCTGGTTGAGAGAGGGAGAGGGCGGCTAGCAGCCCGGCAAGGGTTTGGCTGAGAAGATTTAGTTTCATGGGAACGCAGTTGGGTAGTGATTGCTGAAACCGGCCTTTCAACCGGATGTGCCTTGAGCTAGCGCAACAGCGGTCCCGGCGCAATCTTATTTTGGACAGACTTTGCGTGGCTCGCTCACGCGGATGCGGATGTTTGAATATCAGGAAGTCACAGGCAATTCCCGAACTCATTTTTCTTTTGTTATGCGTTGTCAAATTACCTTTCGGGTGCCAAATGCGCCTGTCGCGCACCACTGCCCCCGCTTATACCACCGCATGAAAAACATCACTTTTGCTCTCCCTGCCGCCATCCAGCTCCTTATTTTCCACCAGGCTTTTGCCCAAGACGCCACATTGCCTGCGGTGACGCCGCCCGGCCAGGCAGCTGCCCCGGCGACGTCGGTGGAAAAGACCAGTGATGAGGCCACCTCTTCTCTGGGCAGACAATATGAGGGCATTGTCAATATCGACTGCAGCTCGCTGGATACTGATTACAAAACCCCGTGGAATCCGGCTACGCCATCCGGCGGTTCTGGCACCGGGTTTCTCATCGCGCCGAATCTCTTCATGACGAATGCCCACGTGGTGAGTGACGCGTCGCGCTTGGTGATCAAGAAGGTGGGGGACCCCACTCCCTATCCTGCCAAAATTAAATTTATAGCGCATGATTGTGATCTCGCTCTGCTCGAATTGGTGAAGCCGGGGAAGGCATTTGCTGACGTCAAGCCGTTGATCATTGGCGAGGAAGTGCCCAAGCTGGATACAACGGTGAAAGTGGTGGGCTTTCCGATCGGGGGCGAGCGCATCAGTGTGACCCGGGGCATTGTCAGCCGGGTGGATTTCCAGAGCTACACCCACAGCGGTGCAGACCAG
>JAYVJI010000217.1:0-3864 GCA_043769435.1 Verrucomicrobiota bacterium | reverse complement strand
CACCGCGAGACGGCGGCCAGGGAGCCCTTTTCCTAACAACACTGCCCGGGCCCGGCGCTTCCAGTCTGGCGCGGGATGGCGTTGTGTTGTTTGCCATGTTGCACCGGGCACTACAAGACGGTGCGGTCTCGCTGGGAAATGCCCGGCAGCGCCATGCCGCCCCCGGGTCACTGGGAGATGATCCCGCAGATTGGACGCGGCTTGACATTGAAGACCCTGCCTCCGTCACCACGCTGGACCGGGCGCTGCGTGCCGGGGTGCTGAAGAAGGCATCCACGGGCGCGGGCAAGCCGGATTCCCTAACTGCACTGAACCGTCCACTAGGTGAGGATGCCCCGCAAACTCTGGCCAGGGCCACGCTGACAGAACTCTTTGCCGGACTGGACTGGCGGCTCCTAGAACGGACCCTCGAGAATGAAAAAAGCCTCACCAGTGAAGTCTGGCGCACTTTTCTCTGGATGATGGCTGCGGCCCTTATCCTAGAGGCATTGCTCTGCATGCCTAGTAAGCGCAAGCCGGCGGCAATAGCCGATACTCCACGGGGGGTGGCAGCATGAAGGCGTCCACCACTGAACTGGTTTTCACCCACACTCCGGCGTCCCTAGCCCTGTCTGTCATCTTTGTGCTTACCGTCATGGTGCTGGCCTTCACCGGCTGGAGACGCAGTGGCTGGCGGCCCGCGATTGGCTGGCTGGAATGTGTCAGGGTATTGGTCGCCCTAGGCATAGCCATAACGCTCAACCAGCCGGAATGGCGCGAGACGTTCAAGCCTGAAAGCAAGCCGGTGGTGGTCGTGATGCATGATACTTCTGGCAGCATGGAAACCCAAGACTGTGTGAATCCAGCGGATCCAGCAGCTCCGGCCAGGACGCGACTGGAAGCTGCCGCGCCGCTCCTCGTGCCTCAGCTCTGGGATCCCGTGCGGGCTCGCATGGATGTGGTTATCGAGCCCTTTTCCTCGTCAGAGGAACCGCCAGTTGAAGGCACGGATCTGCAGGCTGCCCTAGCAAAAGTAGTGGAGGATCAGGATCATCTGGCCGCAGTAGTTTTAGTTAGTGATGGTGACTGGAATACCGGCACGGCACCGTCCCAGGCCGCCACCCGGCTGCGAATGCGGGGCGTGCAGGTGATCAGTGTCCCTGCCGGAGCTGATACGAAGCTGCCTGACGTCTCGATCACCAGCTTCGATGTGCCGACCTTTGCCGTGGGTGGGAAGCCGCTCCGGATTCCCTTCTCGATCGATTCAGCGCTGCCACGTGATGAAGTGATCAGCGTTACCATGACGGCCTCCACGGGCGTGGAGATCCGGCAGGACTTCACGCTGCCGGCCATGGGACGGTTGCAGGATGCCCTAGTCTTCAAGCCCGGGGATCCCGGCAAGGTCCACTTGTCCCTAACTGTTCCCAAAACCGGGGCCGAGCGAAATATAGAAAATAACAAAGCGGAGGCCGATCTGGACGTGCGCAGGGAACAACTGCGCGTGTTGGTTATAGAAAGCTATCCACGATGGGAATATCGCTATCTTCGGAATGCCCTCGAGCGCGACCCCGGTGTGGAAGTGAATACGCTGCTGTTCCATCCGGATCTGGGAAAAACCGGGGCAGGGCGGGGATATCTGAAAGAGTTTCCAAAAGATGATGAGCTAACAAAATTCGATGTGATATTCCTCGGAGATGTGGGTGTGGACAAGGCCCAGCTGACCACGGAGCAGTGCGCTTCTATTGTGAAAATGGTGCGTGATCAGGCGAGTGGGCTGGTCTTTCTCCCTGGCCTGCGGGGCCATACCGCGTCGCTCTTGACCACGGCTCTGTCTGAACTGCTGCCAGTCGTTTGGGATGAGGCCCAGCCGAGGGGATGGGGCACTGCGGCACCCGGGAAATTCGTCCTGACCGAAGCCGGAACGCAGAGTCTGCTGACGAAGCTGGAGGACACAGAGGAAGCGAGCGCCAAGGTCTGGTCGGCGTTGCCTGGCTTTCAGTGGTATGCGCCAGCGCTCCGGGCCAAGGCAGGCACGGAAGTGCTCGCCACTCATGCGACTGAGTCAAATCAGTTTGGCCGTGTGCCCCTCATCGTGACCCGCACTTATGGTGCCGGCAAAATCCTTTTCATGGGAGCAGACGGAGCATGGCGCTGGCGGCGCGGGGTGGAAGATAAATACCACTATCGGTTCTGGGGACAGGTCGCTAGGTGGATGGCGTACCAGCGGAATATGGCCCAGGGGGACAAGATGCGTTTGTTTTTCACGCCTGACCGGCCTCGTGCCGGCGGCACGCTCACGTTGAATGCCAACGTCATGAACGTGAACGGCGGACCATTGAAGGAAGGCACCGTGATCGTTCAAATCGTATCGCCCGCAGGCAAGCCATCCAGCGTCCGGCTGGTGCCCGCAGGCGCGGAGGCATGGGGGCTTTTCACCGGCACCTTCACTCCTGCAGAGCCCGGTGAATATAAGATCCACTTGAGTTGCGCGGAAGCCGGCACGGCCTTGGAGACCGCTATTTCCGTGCAGGGGACCCGCCGGGAGAAGCGCGGGCAGCCCGCCCGTCCAGAGGTGCTCCGAGAGATCTCCCAGATCACCCGCGGATCATTTATTGATCCCGCTGACCCGGGCCGCGTGCTCGCTGCCATCAATGCACTGCCCCAAGAGGAAATGACTGAGCGGCGTCTGCAAGTGTGGGCTCATCCCGCGTGGGCCGGCACCCTGATCGGCCTCCTCGCCCTCTTCTGGATCGGGCGAAAAGCTGCGGGAGTTTTTTGACATCTTTCCTGTTCCAATTCAGCCCACACAATCCATCGTCATCCCGCTGCTCTGAAAATTAACTGAACCATCCCGCATTTTTGAAGTCAAAGGTTTGGTTTGTTTCTCAATAGTCAGCTCCCGAAAGTTCTTAAAGTTCCCAGTTCTAAAAGTTCCCATAAGCAAACGCTCGAAATTTATGAATGACCATCTTCCCCTGCCTCCGGTTTTGTCATCAAAGCTATCTGACTTCCGACGGCGGGTCTGGCTGGTCAAGCTCGCAGAAGGATTGCTGGCTGCTGTTTTTGGTCTAGCGGTTTCCTATCTGCTGGTGTTGATTCTTGACCGGTTTGTGGAGACACCGGCTTGGCTGCGCG
Source organism: Verrucomicrobiota bacterium (assembly GCA_043769435.1). Classification (GTDB taxonomy): domain Bacteria; phylum Verrucomicrobiota; class Verrucomicrobiia; order Verrucomicrobiales; family V1-33; genus JAYVJI01. The sequence continues at coordinate 750 of JAYVJI010000217.1, read as the reverse complement.
GCACTTTTCTGATCATGGGCGCTGCGGTGCCGGGTATCGGACTTCCGTTGAAATGGCATAAATGGGTTTGGCGTCAGCGCCGTCTGGAAGATGCGGCGAAACTCCTGCGCTGGAAATTTCCCCGGCTGGGTGATCAACTTTTGGGCATAGTGGAACTGGCTAGGCAGGAATCCGGCGCTTCCGGAAGGAGTGAGCGGCTCGTGCAGGCTGCTATGCTGCAGGCTGATGACGCCGTGAAGGACCAGGATTTCACCCATGCTGTGCCGCGGGCTCAGCACCGCCAATGGGGCTGGGCTGCACTAGCCGCTGCCGCCGTTGTGGTGGCTGGCTTTGTGACCATCAATGAAGCTGCCCGCAATGCCTTTTCCCGCTGGATCATGCCGTGGAAGAACACTGAGCGCTTCACCTTCGCCCGCGTGGAAAGCCTGCCCGATCCGCTGGTAGTCCCAGTCTCTGAGCCGTTCACTTTGCCCGTGAGCCTAGCTGCAGATTCTCGTTGGAAGCCAGAGGGTGCGACCGGCACCATCTCCGGTCAGCCGGAAATCCAGGCAGGCCTTACAGACGCCGCCTACACTCTGGCCTTCCCTCCACAGAAGCAGGACGCAGACATTTTCATCAAGGTGGGTGACGTGCGCAAGACCATCAAAGTGGAGCCCCGCCCGAGGCCGGAGCTGACCGGCCTGAATGTCAGGCTCAAGCTGCCTGACTACCTTCAATACAAGTCTGAGCCAGTCATCGAAGTGCGCGGAG
>JAYVJI010000216.1:0-2115 GCA_043769435.1 Verrucomicrobiota bacterium | reverse complement strand
GACCGCTGGGCCGCCCCGCGCTGGCGGGCATGGAATGCGCGCACCGGTCATGCATGGCTGGGCGAGACCGGCTTGAGCCTCGTCCTCTTTGTCCTCATCCTCCTGCTCCGCAGCACCGAGAGCGCGGCCTTCATCTACTTTCAGTTCTGAGGCACTGGGCACCCGCGGCCTGCTACGGGCACAATCACTTTGACGGCACCTGCGGAATCTTGCGCTCCATCGCTTGCGCTCACAGTGCAGGCACTTAGGAGATGGTTCAATTCCATTTCCTTTGCCTCACTGTTTACCATCTGGCCTGATGAAAATCCGTCGTATTTCTCTGCTTTTTATTGCTGCTGCGCTTGCCGGCGTCGTTGGTTGTGCCGGTCTCAATTCGATAGGTGGGCCGACCATTGGTGACACTGGGCCGCTGGTTCCGGGCATTGCCAGCTATGTCGTCGCAGACATGTATGACGGGCACATCGTCATGGCGCTAGGTGCGGAAGTGCGCCGTCCGGTGGCCAGTCTCACCAAGATAGCCACGGCTGTCGCCACTCTGGAGTTCATCAGTTCCGCAGGGATTGATGCCGGGGAAATCATGACCGTGCCTCCTCAGGTGCAGTTGCTGGGAAACCCGGGTGTCGCACAACTGCAGCCGGGGGAGATGCTCAGTATCCGGGACGGCTTGGCGGCGGCGATGATAGGCTCTGATAACTTTGCTGCGGAAACCCTCGCCCTGCACGTTGGCGGGAAGCTGGCCGCTGCCGGAGTCAATGGGAATCCCATGGCGGCATTCATCAACCAGATGAACGGCCTCTCATCCCGCGCCGGCCTCAGGGATACCCGGTTTGCCAATGCTCACGGCCTGGAACTGCCTAACCAAAGAGGATACAGCACTGCTGCGGATCTCGCCCGCCTGACTGCCTATGCGCTGAAAGTCCCCGGGTTCTCCTACTACAGTTCTCAGCCCAGCCGCACGATCTCCGTCCGCGGGGGAGGCGGTGCCCGCAGTGTGAACATCCGTAATACCAACGAACTGCTAGGGCGTGGCGGGATCGACGGAGTGAAGACTGGCACCACTACCCTGGCAGGGCCCTGTCTTGCGCTGTCCGCTTCCCGACCGGCCACCGTCATCAAGCGTGCGGATGGCAGCACCGTAGTCATTCCCCACCGGCTCATCATCGTGGAACTCGGTGCCTCGGACCGCTTCAATCAAGGCTGGACCCTGCTGCAACAGGGCTGGTCCACTTATGATGCATGGAGGAACAGCGGCAGCGTGCCCGGTCCTTCGCTCTTTGCTCAGGCTCCGGCCCAGTGATTTTTTCCCTGCTTATTTTCCCTGTCTTAACTGAATTTTACTAACATAATGCGAATCGGAATACTCAACAGCGGTGGCGATTGCCCCGGCCTCAATGCAGTCATCTATGGAGTAGTGGGCGCGGCTTCCCAACTTGGCTGGGAGGTCATTGGTTTCAAAGACGGCTTTGAGGGGCTGCTGCCTCCCGGCGATTACATGGTGCTGGAGCCGGAGAAAATCGCGGGTATTCTAAAGCTCGGCGGGACCATCCTAGGCACCACTAACAAGGGCAACTTCGCGGCCAAGGTCGGGGTGGGAAATGTGGCAGAAGTGCCGGCGGAAATAATAGAGCGGGCAAAGGCCACGCTCAAGCTGCTGGAGATCCGGGCTCTCATCATCGTGGGGGGGGACGGCAGCCTCACCACCGGTATGCAGTTGATGAATTCCGGTATTCCTGTCGTCGGTGTGCCCAAGACCATAGACAATGATCTGGCCGCCACCGCAATGACCTTCGGCTTTGATTCCGCTGTCAGCACCGTCGTGGATGGCTTGGACAGGCTCCAGACCACAGCAGACAGCCATAAGCGCGTGATGGTAGTGGAGGTCATGGGCCGCAGTGCCGGCTGGATCGCCCTTTGGGGCGGCCTGGCGGGTGGTGCCCACATCATCCTCATTCCCGAAATCCCCTTCAACTTCGAATCCATCAAACGCGCCATAGCTGACCGGGAGGCCCGCGGCCTGCACAGCACCATGGTTGTCGTGGCTGAGGGTGCCACCCTACCCGATGGTGCCCTGGTCAAGAAAGAGGACCGCAACAATGCTGAGCACCGGCTAGGTGG
>JAYVJI010000215.1:0-3933 GCA_043769435.1 Verrucomicrobiota bacterium | reverse complement strand
GCTCCGCAGTTCACCCAAAAGGTGAAGGGGCAGCCTGCCGTAAAGGCTCACTGGCGTAGGGTTTGAGCGATTTTTCGGGGTTCAACTCACGTTTTTAGGATAATCAGTGAGAGTCGAAGGCGGCGACACCGGAGGACAATGGCAGGAGCTGTCGACCGGCGTGGTGATCTTCCGCCAACCGGACGGTGCCTCCAGACTCCGCGTCCCCCTTTTTGCCGCGTCTATGCGCAGCTGCGGATCACCGTGGATGATCAGCAATCCGTGCCCGTGCCCTTCACCGGAGCAGCGGTCGAATTCAACTCTCCCAGACAGGACACAGCCGTTCCCCATGCCATGACATCAGCATAACGATAACTGAGCAGATTCCTAACACAACAATCCTGACCCTGGTTCTCGGCGCAGCCAATCTGAACCTGATCAGCATCAGCCTGCAGGTAACCGATCCGGTTTTCAGCCGCCGGGTAGCAGGGCACTACCCGGGCGCCACCCGGGTGGCCGAAAGCATCATAGCTCGCCTGCCGGAACGGGATGGACTCTGCGCGGAATCACTGACCCTGCCCGCAGGCTTTCAGATCCCCGCCAATCAAGCCACCCTGACCATCGGGGGGGAGGGGGCGGCATAATAAATAAATGAATGAATGCTCACAACCCGTTCATGTGCAGTGCCTGCCGACCATTCTTGGTCCATTTTTGACCGTAATCTGCGGCTGATGCCAGCTATACAAATCTATGGAAAGTATGGAAAACTGAAAAATCATCAAAATTTGCCTTGAATTTATTCCAACTAATTATAGATTATATGGAAATTTAGAATTCTTGGTGCCGCGAGGTGCCCGCAAGCAACCATCCTTCGAATATTTACAACTTTACCAAACCAAACCATGAAATCAAACATGATCATCCGCATGCTCCCCAAACGCACCACATTGCTGTCCCTGCTGGCAGCGACCATGGTGATCCCGGCAGCAACCGTCGAGGCGCAGCAATCAAGCTCAAGGACTTCACCACAGTCTCTGGTGAACGCTGACCCCGACTACGAAATGGTGAGACAAAAGCTGCTGGCCGAGGCCGAGGAGGAGGTGACTTATGATCGTTCCAATCTGACAACCGTCCTGCGGATGCTGGCAAGCCGTTGCGGTATGCGGTGGCTGTCGGCACAACAAAACAAGGAGTGGGACAAGCAATTGGTGACGATGAGCATGAAGGCGGCACCCTTTGCTATCTTGGAAGCCATCGCTGATGAATACGGGATCGCGCTGATATATGACAACGGCATTTGGCACATGCGCCCGTTCGACGATTCTGAGATGATCGCGCGCACTTACCAAATCAAGTACAACACCAGCGAGCGTGCTGCCGGTGGTGGCGTGGGAGGTAACGACAGCGGAGGAGGCGGCGGCGGCGGCGGCGGAGGAGGCGGATTGGGCGGTGGTGGTGGCGGCGGTGGATCCGGCTTTGGCGGCGGTGGATCCGGCGGCGGATCCGGTGGCGGCGGCGGCGGAGGTCTCGATCTTGGTTCCACCGGGACTGACTTCCAGGTGGAAGCCAAGGACTTGGTCGATAATGTCAAAGAACTGCTAGGAGTGAAGTCCAGCGGCTATGAGCTGAACGACGTGGGCATGGTCTCCGTTGGTGAGTTTTCTGACTCTCCGCTCAAGCTGCGGGGGGCGCCGAAGCCCATCGACTCAGGCAAGGACAAGGGTGGGGAAGCCAAGGTGATTTGGAATTCCGATGGGAATACCCTTTTTGTGATCGCTTCCCGTCAGCAGCATCAGGCGGTGGCCGCCTACCTAGAGACTCTCGACAAGCCACAGCCACTCATCGCAGTGGAGTTCAAGTTCGTAGAGACGACCAAGGACCCGAAGACCCAGCTGGGAATCGACTACAGCGGTATGCTTGATGGCGGATTGAATCTGGATGTGGGCGTCCCCGGGGAATCGGCTGGAACCGGAGCAGATGGTGGATCGCTTTTCAGCGAAATAGCCTCGCCAACATGGGCAGTGGATGTAGCTAAGCGCACGATCACTGGTCCCTCCAGCTTTTTGCTCTCACCTGGAGCCTTCAAGGCCAAGCTGAACTTTCTGACGAAAGACCGCGAGTCCAGCACCGTCTCCTACCCGCGGGTGCTGACACTGAATAACCGCTCCGTCAGCATGCGCAGCGTGGTGAACTTCCCCGTCCTCGTAGACCAGTCATCGGTTTCTGCTGGAAACGGAAGCGGCACGAGGTCCAGTACCGTGGCCTTCATGCCCATAGGCACTACCGTGAACATTTTGCCCAAGCAAATGGCCGACGGGCAGGTGCTCATGCAGACTAAAATAGTGGTGGCGAATGTTATCGGTGAGGAAATCCTGAACGGTAACAGCTACCCAGTACCGTCCTCAAGGGTGTATACCTCGCCACTTAAAGTCCGCAGCGGATATACCGTGGGAGTGGCTGGCCTAGATGAAGCCACGGATGCCCGCAGTGGTTCCGGCATCCCGGTCCTCAGCCGCATCCCTGTGCTGGGCTGGGCCTTCAAAAACAGAGGACGGGAGCGCACGAAGAAGAATCTCATGATATTCATCACCCCGACGATCATCCTACCCGACGGTCGCGGAGTGACGGAGGTGCCGCTTTCAGAAATCCCGCGCTTTGCAGATGACAGCCCTCAGGATGTCCCGGTCATCTATCCGTCCGGTGAACTGGCCGGTGGTCCTGAGCAACTGGGCAAGTCCATCCAGTGGGCTGACCGCGAGGAACGCCTGCTGCGCCAGATCTGTAAGGAAGGCCGCGGCACAGATGACCACAACAAGCGCATCGCCGCCCTCGGTCAGGTCATTAATCGCCTCCAGTCCTACGCCACCGCAGTGGGCCAGCAGGACGCCGGCCTGGCGGAGTCGATGTCCGTGCGCCGTTACAATCTGGACATTCTCAGCCGCCGGACATGGAATCTGCGCCTGACCTATTACAAAAACGCAATGCTCACGCCCGGGCTGTGAAGCCTAGCCACGTCAGTCGTCATCAGCTAACATAAAATAAAGCAAGAGGGCGCGTTCCGCAGGGAACGCGTTCTTTGCGTCCTCAACGGGGGGGCGGCGGAGAGTTCCGCCGGATCAAATACCATAACCCTATCCTTGAAGCCGTTTGCGCAAATGCCTTCCCATCATCCTTGCGTCTTGAGCGCAGCGGGCGTGAGCCATATATTTATTTATTTATTGGGGCTCACGCAAAGCCGCTAAGACGCAAAGGGTAGCAGGGAGTAGGAGGGCGCCGCACATTCGCCGTAAACAGAATGCTGCGCGGCTTATCTATCTACTATCTACTATCTACTTACTTACCGTTCCTGATGCTCATCGCCGGCGGCGGGCCATGAGAAGCGCTGCCCCTGCGGCGGCGAAGAGGGCGCTGGAAGGCTCGGGCACAGGAACAATGCGCAGACTTTGGAAGAATGCTCCGCTGGGGCCCGCAGAGACCGGGGGGACGAGCGTCAGTGCGATGTCATTTCCAACGGCTCCAGAGTCCCCATTGGCGGCGTAGGAAATCTGCCAGAAATTCCCGCCTGGAGCAGGGATGACTGCGCCTTCCGGCAGGGAGGCAAAAGTGCCGGACACTGAATCCGTTCCGTCATTCAAAACAATAAAATAGGTGTCGTTGAGGACAGGGGTATAGCCGGATGGGGTGAGTGTCAGGAGACTGTCTTGAATGGAGATGCTTCCGTTGACGGCTAGTTGATCGTTCAGGGCACCTGCTGGTGAGCCGTTGAGTTCGAACTGGAGTCCACCGCCAGCGTTGGCAGTGATTCCCGCGGTGGTGAGTATCCCGCCACTGCTATTACCCGGAGCTAGGAATCCTCCTGAGGAAATAGTGACTGGACCGACTGTGCCGCTACCGCCGAGGCTGCCCCCGCTGCTGACTGCCACTGCTGAACTGCTGGTTCCCAGCATCAGGAGC
>JAYVJI010000214.1:0-6119 GCA_043769435.1 Verrucomicrobiota bacterium | reverse complement strand
CAATGCTATGGAGTGCCTGTTGTCGATGAGATCGCCCGCGTGCCCTTTCTTTTGCCAAGTACATCCATCACTACAGATGCAGCTGGCCATGCCGTTTTCACTGTGCCCCTTTCCTCTCCGGTTCCCCCAGGGACAACGGTCACGGCAGTGGTCACGTCTTCCACTGGCAGCACCAGCCACATGGCGGCACCCTTTTATGTGGTGGCGCCTGTCGTCAGTATGAATGCGGTGTCACCTCAGGCACCGGTGGAGGGTACCAGTTTTCTGCTCGTCCTGACCCGTACTGGGGACCTCGCCCAGGCTACCACCGTTGAATTGACGGGCATTCCGCATCCCGGCCCCGCTTTCCCTCCGGCGGATGGCTCAGACTACACCATCCCTCCGGCCATCGTGTTCCAGCCCGGCGAAACCACTAAAACCGTAGAAATTCCCTTTACTGACGATAACCTCGCAGAGCCCAACGAATGGTTCAGGGTCGCTTTCGGAACCATCACCGGTGGCAGGCAGCAGCCTGGCAATCTGTTTGTCATTGTCAGCATTCCCTCCAATGATCCCCTGACCGTCACGATGGGGGATGTTTCCTTCCTTGAGGGCAGCACTGGGCCCAATACCATTGCCGTCCCCTTCCGATTGAACCAGCCCATCGATTCGACACTGAACGTGCATTTCACGTTCGCAGGCGGCACGGCAACTGAAGGGGCGCAAGGTGATTTTGAGGCGACTTCCCTAGTTGGTTTTGAGTCTCAGGACGGCTTGATGCAGGTGACCTTATCCGGTGACCATTTTTACGAACCGGAGGAGACGATCATAGTATCACTGTCCGAAGTCCAGCAAACATGGCCGGATGGCACGCCGAGAATCCTCATCAATACCAATCCGCTCGGGACCATCCGCGTCCGTAATGACGACCAGCTGATAGCAAGCATACTGCCCAGCGCTCAGCCGCTGCTCGAAGGAGATGGCTCCCCCGCAGTGGTCGCGGAACTCACGATCCAACTGGACGCGGCCCCTGAAGAGGAGGTGCGGGTGCATTGGCACACCGTCGCCGCCACAGCTCTGGCAGGTAGTGATTTCATCGCAGCCAGCGGAGATGCGGTATTTTCCCCCGGAGAGACTTCCACAACCATCAGCATCACGATCACGGGTGACTCCATCGTGGACAACTGGCCGCCCGTTGCTGAGAGTTTCACTGTGGAAATCACCAGCGTCTCGGCCAATGTTAGCGTGCCCGATGGACAGAACGGTGCCACTGTGTTCATCGATGATGATGATGCGCGGGAAATCCTCGTGACCGACGCCAGTCGTTCCGAAGAAAATGCCGGCACGTCCACGCTGACCTTCACTGCCACGATTCCTTCCGCCGTCGGCAGTCCGGTCTCGTTCGACTGGAGCACCGCTGATGACACTGCATCAGCCAACGACTACACCAGTGCCTCGGGCAGCGTGACTATTCCTGCCAGTCAGACCAGCGTGACCTTCACGGTCCCGGTGCGTGGAGATACTCTCTATGAGTTGAACGAGACATTTACGGTTAGTTTGAGCAACGCAGTGAATGGAACTCTGGCCAGAGATTCTGCCAGTGGAACCATTGTGAATGACGACGCGCCTCCCACTCTGAGCATAGAAAATACAGTAGTCACGGTGGGCGATGAGGACGTGGACTTTTACGCATGGTTCAGAGTCCGCATCTCGGCGGCCAGCGGTGCGGATGTGAACTTCCAGTGGTTCACCCAGAGCGGCACAGCGGAGGCTGGAGTCGATTTCGCTCCGGGATTTGGCTCCCTCAAGCTCTCTCCCGGTGAGCGCGGCAAGTGGATAGCAATTCCCGTTTATGGAGGTTCCCTCGATACCCTGACCGAGACCTTTCGGGTGATAGTCCCCAGTGCCATCGGTGCCACTGTGCCTCCATCGGGCATCGCCGCCACCGCCACCATGCGGCTGGCTGCCATCACTGGTTTCTTCGCCGTTCCCAGTGTGCCTGACTTATACGTTATTCGTTTCCCGACCGGTCTGGGGCAAGCCTACGTCGTGGAGGAAAGCGCCGCACTTGATGTGGAAACCTGGACTTCCCTGACCGGGCTGATCCAGGGCAGTGGGGCCACCGTTTCCCACACCCAGTACAGCGATACCCCCAACGCCTTCTTCCGCGTGCGGATCATCGCCGCACCACCCCCGAACTGATCCCCCCAAACATTCCAGCACTCCCCGGCCGCACTCCCCGGTAAGTAAATCCACAAAGAAAAAAGCAGGGAACCCATCACTGGGTTCCCTGCTTCGTTCCGGTGCCGGGTTGAGGATTTCGGCGGAAAATTTGAGATCAAATCAACGCGCTGATCAGCAAGTAGATCATCGCCAGAACGCAGGTGCCAGCCGCACCCAAAATCAGCTTTTCGAGGCGGGCTTCGTTGTTTTCGTTCTGGCTAGTGGATGATGAGGAGAAGTTCATGGCGTTGCAGTTGTTTGTTTTTTGGTTGTGGTGAAAAATACCTCAAATTATACAATGTGCAAGTATTTTCTGATAATTTTCTCACTTCCGTGGATTTTTGGCCAATATTTTCTCAAATCGCAACCCTGGACTTTGGGACGGAATCCCGTTGGGATTCAGGTCAGTCATCTGGCGGTGCCCTCCACGATGGCAGCCGGAGCGAAGCGAAGACGGCGATTCATTTTTCTTCTCCTTCCACATTCGCCGCCGAAGACAGCACTGCTCATTTTCCTCTTCCTTCCACCAGTGCAATTTCCTCCGGCGTCAGGCCGTAGAGGGCGTAAACCTTTTGGTCGATCTCACGATCCAAGCCGCTGGTGTCGGCGGCGCTCATACTTTGCCCTCCTGTTTGATGATGGCGAGGAGGTCGGGGCTGTCTGTGGTGAGGCGGAGGCGGAACCGGCGGTTGCGGATGGGGTGGCTGGGGGCGTTGAGCGTCTGGTGGAGGTGGGTGAGGCAGTCGCGCTGCTGGGCGGCGCTGGCCTCGGGCGCGTAGGCGGCGAGGTGCGGGGCCACGGTGTCGTGGAAGAGCAGGTTCCGCTGCGGCGCAGAAGGGCAAGGTGGCGGCGGCAGCGACAGCAGGGGCAGTAGGGGCAGTAGGGGCTCTGAATTCATGGGCTAAAAGATTTTTGAAAATAGTATGTGACAGAATGGATCGCATCATGTTCACTCCGTGCCATTCGCAGTCAAACAAACCACAAACCAAACACTAACACTAACATGAACGAAAATAGCCACAATAACCGGGGGGGGGCACAACAGTCTAGCTCCTGATAACCTTAGTCTTGCCCTCCCCGACCTCGCCGCCTCGCCCGAAGGCAACCTTTGGAACTCCGCCATCGGTCGCCGCACCTTCCTCAAAAAAACCGGCGCCGCCACCGTAGCCACCGCCGTCGCCCTCCACGGCTTCAGGGTGCAGGTGCAGGCGGCGGGCACCGGAACGAAGGTCGTAAAAGTGAAACGCGTGTACTCAGTAACTAGGATTGATGGAACAAAGCAGACTGGTATCGGATCCGGAGCAACGAAGTCTGAAGCGCTCGCAAAGGCAGTCCAAAATCTAATGGACGAACTGAAACAACCCGGAAACCCAAACTGCACAATTACTGAGCTTACGGCCCTAAACGTTAATGCGACAGTGCCGGTGAGCCATGTAGTTAAAGCTTTTTATAAAGTAGCCGAAGGAGAAGCCGCACCGGGAATAATTGTCTTCGATGGCCAACCATCTTATGTCGATGCCTATGAGGCTCAGCCGCTAGGTGGACCTCAATCGTGCCTAGTAGAGGGCCATAATGGGGCATCCGGAACTCTCACTCTGCGCTGGGACTGGGGTGCACCGTAAAATGAAAGCCTGTCGTTCGCTCATCAAGCAAGCTGTCTCTTGAATAGTCCATGCAAAAAAAACTCGTCGCCGGGGGAGTCATCCTGCTGATTTTGGTGGGAATTGGCGTATACGTCGCGAACTCAGCATCTGAGTTGGAAGATTCTGTCGGTAGTGACCGGGCCGCCCGGAATCCGAGTAAGGTGGGCAGCGTCGCCCCAAAGCAGTCTGGTCAATCCAAACCTGCGGGGAATAAGATAACGAACAATAAGACAGCGGATTCTTCTTTATCTGGAAAGGACATTCAGCTCATCTGGCATGAGATACTACAATTTGATAAAACATTAGTCCACCGTGTTGCTTCGCCAGCAAAGATCACAGTCCCCATTACTGATACCCTTAGGGAAAACATGCATGTTCCCGATGGAGTGACAGCAATGGTAATTCATGAAGCTTCCGTTGTGCTGCGTCGTCCTACTTCGGCTGAAATGGATGGATTGGCTGCACGTTGCGGTTCTATGCTTTCCGAAGTGAAACCACAGGATTTGCGTGCGGCCCTTTCGCGGTATTATGAGCTTTCAAAGGGGTACCGCATTGTTTCCCTTAGCTCCAAAGAATCATGGACCAATGCCGCGCCAGGACTAACGTGGACCATTTATGACTGCGATGAAGTGTCCGCAGATATTGGCGACGATGGTAAGGAAAGGCGATTCTATTCTCCCGAAGACCCAAGCCCTGTGGAGTCGGTAGCCGCCCCTAAGGGAGTGGCGAGATACGGTGCATTGTTCACCACTACACCTGAGTGAACTGGAACTGGATCACGGAGATTGAGGGACACCTTCCTTTGGCGCAATTCTTGAAATGGAAGAATGGAAGACAAGGAGACAGGCTACTTACCAAGGCTGGCTACTTACCCATGATCGCTGCCGATTCCTCTGCATGCGCCCTGACCGAGTTCGCAGGCCAACTGGCGCGCACGGATCCACTTTGGCTTTCACAATGGCTGGACGGCCACCGTGCTCATGCTGCTGCCGGCGTGGTAACGGGGCAGTTAGCTTCACAACTGGCTGAGGCCGATCCTGGCGCCGGTCCCCAGTGGAACCGGCTGGTGGCAGACAGAAACCGGCAGGCCGACATCGGTGCCGCCGCCTCGCAGGCATTGTTGAAAAACGGCTTTAGCGAGACTGAGATAAACGCCCTGTTTGGCAAAGTGAAGCCTCTCCCGCCATGAAACCGCGTTTGTCATCTGTGGCCGACCGGATGATCGTCGGCGTCTCGATGAATTAAAGAAAGGCCTGTCCTTTAATTAAAGAAAGGCCTGTCCTTTAGTGCGAAATTCGACCGTCGGCAGGACTCGCTGCTGCGCTCTAAAGGATGGGACTTGAAAAACGGTGCGGCCATCTAGCACTCCAACACCTACACATGGCACGCCACCCACGGGCGGCTGCAAACAGTCTCCGCGCTGAATCAAAGAAAATCAGCTTGGCGGCGGCAACGGACCCAACTGTCCGGTTTACATTACCCCCAACTGAGTGACCGCAACTACGATTCGGGATTTGGCAGCCTGCCCTTCAAATCGAAATTCAGTAAATCACAACAAATGGTGAAGCCCATGGCAAAGCTACAGGTCTCGTTGGGGCTTTATGAGCCTCGAGACAACCTGTGCACATTTGCAATGACCGCATGGGGAAGAGAGCCCGGAGGAGTTTATGGTGTCGTTCAAATCACCTGCCGGGGGGTGCATAGCATCCGTGTCAAATTCCCCGTCTGGCACTCCACTCCTAGAATTCTCGAGGGGCTTTCTTTAGCGGCTGATTACCTGGCCCAGCGGACAGATAAATGGACTTTTTACCACTGTGCAGCGCTGCTTATTTCGTTCCGACGAGGCAAGGCGCACACGGTGGTTGAGATGATTTACTACCCGGAGTATCCTTTGGTTTCAGGGAAGAAGCAAAGAGGCACGCAGGTCACTATTTTCGCCATCGCTGGCGGTGACAAATTCGCCCGAAAGCTGCATGATTGGATGTGTGCTCTCCACAGTGCGTCTGAAACTGGCTAAACGTATCTGGCTGCAAAATACATCCAAAATACATCTGCTCAGAGCAAATATGAAAAAAGATGACTGTGAAGCCGACGACTGTGAAAAGGAATTAAGAAAGGCCAAGGAATTAAGAAAGATCAAAGAAAGGCCTGTCCTTTAGTGCGTTTGTCCTTTAGTGCGTCCGCCGGTGACACCAGCCATCCCGGAGGGATGCCAGCTATTAGCCGGGGGTTGAGCGAGGCACGAGCGACACCCCCGGAATGCCGTCCCGCGCA
>JAYVJI010000213.1:0-4173 GCA_043769435.1 Verrucomicrobiota bacterium | reverse complement strand
CACCGCTGTCATGAGGTCGCTGCGGGAGTCTCCATGGTAGAGGCTGCCGGCCTCGCTGCGGGTGTCTATCAAATAATACTCGGCATGGCCGCTGGCCTCTGCTAGGCGCTGGAGGTCGGCAGGCAGGTCGCGGAGGACCGCCTCTTTTGCCACCTGCATGCTGGCGGATCCGTCTAGAACCACTGCGATGCGCTGCACGCTGTTTTTTTCCAGCCAGCGGGGCTCGGCCAGCATCCATGTGATGAGCAGGACCATGAGCAGCTGCAGCCACAGGGGAATGGAAGAGCGCAGGCGTTCCAAGCGATTCCCTCCCTCGCTCTCCCGCTGTAGTTGCTGGAGGAGGAAGAGGGTGCTGACCTTTACCTCACGAGACCTGCGCTGCAGGAAGTGGATGGCAATGATGGCTGGGATGCCTAGGAGCGCTAGGAATCCGAGGGGGTATCCAAAACTCAGGCCCATGGAGAGGACAGGTTGGCTGTGTTAGGGAATGCAGCGGCGCGCTTCATGGCTTATCTTTGTCTTTGTCTTTGTCTAAGTCTTTATCCCTCCTGCCGGGCAGCAGGTCCAGCGGGTTGGGGATGTAAAGTGCCCGCCATCCTGGATTGGCGGTCGTGCCCTCGGCTTTGTATTCAAAGAGCTTACTGACGGGATAGAGGAGGAAGCCCGGAGCGCCGCGAAGATTCACACGGGCCTTGGCATCCACGCGGCTGCGGATCAGGTCCACGGAGCCGGATGCCATGAGCTTGAACGTACGGGTGGAAGCCTCGAAGTCCGGCAGGGTCACCACGCCCTCCTTGATGCTGAAAGTGGTGGTAGCCTTGCGGGCCACACTGTAGGCTAGCTGACCTCCGGGCAGGAGGGTGGCGATGAGTCCACTGAGGGGCCCCATCAACGGGAGCGCGAATACATTGGCATCTTCTAGGGCGGCAGTGCCGGTCGCCTCAATGGTCTCTCCGCGGCCATCCGGAGTCCGCCACTCCGCCTTGCTGGTAATGTAGCCGCCGGTCGTGCTGGCGGAGCCTATGGCCGCACTGAGACGGCTGAAGCCTGTGCGCTCCAGCACGACCTTGCCGCTGTGGGCCGGCTTGGACTGATCCGGAAAATCCAGCGCCACTCCCATGCTACCGCTATAGAGCAAGCCCCCTGCGCTCACCGTCATATGACCGGCGTCGGCGCGGATGGTGGCATCCACCTGCTCCACCGGCAGAGCCTTCCCTGCCAGCACGACTACCACCGGATCTTCGCCCCGGATGCGAACGGTGTATTTTGTGGCAGAGTGAAAGTTTTCCTTCAATATACCGAAGGTCCCGAGGATGCGGGCCGGCGTCTCCCCTTCGCACCTGACAATGCCAGCAAAACTCTGACCGCTGGCCACACGTGTGGACAGGTCCAGATGCAGCAGCCCGCCATGGACATGCAGCGTGCCATTTGCCCCGCTGAGCCGGAGGTCATCGTGACCGACTGGCAGCCCGCACAGGCCATTGCAGTCCAGCCTCAGTTTAAGGTCTATACGGTTGAGCGGACGAAGGTCGATGATGCCCGCCAGCTGCACGCGGGGTGGCGTTGCGAAATAGTAATGTTCCAGGGCCTTCCCTACAAATGGAGCGAACATACCGGCGGTGGTGGACGGGGTGGCCGTGGAGACGGCCTCTGTGAGGTGGAGCAGGCCTGCATTGAGATCTATCACCGCCTGCTTTGCGGTAATGTCCCCGTCTTCGCGCCGGAGCAGACAATCCGTTAGGGTGATAGTGTCCCGCCCGCCTGTGATCACGGAAAACCCCATGGAGACCTGGCGCAGCGGCGAGCCCTGCAGGGCGATGTTACGGGCATCAAGGCTGCCCTTATGCTGCCATGCGCCGCCTTCCTCACTGCGGTCACCACGGACTTTAAAATTGAGCATGGAGTCCGCAGGAAAGTCGAAGAGGGCCAGCGCTTTTTTTAGTTCCGGCCTAGCCAGCAGAGGCCGCAGGGCTGCGGGGGAAACCGCAGCCTCTCCTTCATAACGCAGCATGCCGTCCCCCATCATGAACTGTCCGGCCACCTTGCCGGTAGCGTGTTTGAGTGAGGCATTTCTGAGGTAAATAAACCCGTCCTCGCGGACCCTGAAATCTGTGTGTAAATGCTCATAAGGAGTGCCATGCAGCCGGAAGGCACCAAGCGTGAGCGCGCCTGTCAGGTTGACTGGTGGGGCTCCTGCTGCGAAGGGCGCACCGGTCAGGAATGTGCCCTCAGCGCGGAATTTCGGAGGCTCATCAAACTGGATATCGTCAGGCAATTGCGCCCCGGGATGCAGACCCTTGATGAGCGCTACGAGATCAATGCTGCTGTCCACTGCCAACTCGATGCTGCGGGACTGCTTCATGTGCCATGTCGCCCCCGCCGCCAATGCTCCGTGACTGTCACGCACGGAAAGCCGGCGGAGATTTAGCTCGCCGGCACTGAGGACTGCTTCTGCACCGTAATCTTCAGCGATAAAGTTCCCGCAGCGCACGTGCTGGCCGCGGATGCTGGCCCGGATTTCCAAGGCATCGGGATCACCCAGTGGTCCGTTCACCTCTAGGTCCAGCTCGCCTTTGTAGACGGCCATTTTAGTGCCGGCAGCATCCTCCATGATGGTGCAGCGGTCCAGCACCCGGAGTGCAGAACGGAGGATGCCGTGGCGGTCCCGGAGTTCACGCAACTGCTTATCCTGCCGGGCCTTGACCGCGGCGACCGGCTCGGGCTGGCCCTCGCGCTTGGGCGGTAGGGTTACCGTGCCATTGAGCCGCAGCCGGATCCCCGCCATGACAGCCTCCAGCCTGGCCACCGTGATGCGGTCCCGCTCGACCACCAGCCTAGCATCTAGGTCCTCCACGGTGATCCACTCGGTGGCCCGGTCTGCGGGATTCACCGGAAGCAATATAGATGCCTTTTGCAGCGTGAACGAGCGCAGAAAATCCTGTCGGCTCACCAGTCTGCCAAAGTCGATGTCGAGGCTGATCCGGCTGACATCCGCTAGGGGCGTATCCGCGTCCGCCACATCGTAGAGCCTGACATTTCTGGCCGTGAGTCCCTCCACCGGATCGAGGGTGAGCTTACCAATCTCCGCGCGTAGCCCGTAGCGGGCCAGTTCATCTGCTATGAGCCGCCGATATTTTTGATTGAATCCAACGTCATAAATGTAAAAGCCAGCCGCTACTGCCGCGCCCAGCAGGAGCAGAAAAAAGTAGAGGGCTGGCCACCGGCGGCGGATACGCATGACGTTAGGAAAAGCAGGCCATACGTGAGGAAGTTCCAACTTGAAAGTTAAAACTGCACGTCGTGACCCGGTGTGCCCGGGCCAACAAGAACCGTGAACCGCAATCGACCGCTGTACTCTGCTGGAAAATCAGGAACCGGCTCAGCCCCTGCGGCCATCCCGCGGGGGATTGATGATAGCCTCCTGCGCTGCGGGCGGGAGGTTGGAAGTATGCAGCCAGCGGGTCGCGGCATCGGGATCACGCCGGAACCAGGACTGGCCGGCTCTGGTCAGTGTTTGCACTCTGGATTCCTCATTGCTGATGGTTTTGGCCCAGATGACAGCAGACTCCGGATCCTCCCGCGCCAGACTGCGCGCGAATCCGCTGACAGCAGAATCCCGGGAGGGGGAAGCCGGCTGGGTGCTCAGGTATTGGCTGGCGGCCACGGCATCGCGCCGCGTCCACTCGCGCAGGGCGGAGTAGGTGCCCTCCGCCCGGCCCGCTCCCTCTTTCAAAGTTCCCAGCCAGGCCACTGCGGCCTCAGGATCCCGCTCGGCCCATTTATCGCCCACTTCACCAATGATGCGCGCGCCATACTCCGCTGCGGCATACTTCGCGGCCCACGTAGCTGCCGCTTCCGGGTTTTCCTCTGCATAGGCTTCAGCGATCTGGTCCAGAGCAGCCCCTTTTTGCGGCCCCTCCGGGAGGGCCTCGCCCCAAGCGGCAGCCCCTACAGGACCGTTCTTGCGCAGCGCTTCACCAGCCACTGTTTGCAGGTAATTTTCAGCCTCTTTGTCTCCAGCTTTGATGCGTGCCGTGACATAGTCTGTGGCCATTCCTATGTCGTGATCCGCCATCCCGCCGACGATGCTGCTGCGGTACCGGTTTTGCTCATCCCCGTCCTTCAATGCATCCAGCCACGCCACCGCCGCAGCAGGGTCTTTGCTGGCCCAGC
>JAYVJI010000212.1:0-2596 GCA_043769435.1 Verrucomicrobiota bacterium | reverse complement strand
CAGCTGTGGCAAAATGCGCGTCCCCCCTCACCTCCCACCGCAGAATATCACCCTCGAAACTGATCCGGATATTGTCCGCCACAGTGCTGCCAAACACGTATAGGGTCCGCCATGACCGGGTCCAGCGCCGCCAGTAACCATCCTCGGGACGCAGCGCACAAAGGTTCGACCTCACCGCCCGCCGCACCCGGCCCGCCACCACGAGCACCACCGCCGCCGCCACTGCTATGACCGGACGCCCCATCCATCCAGGCACCAGCGGGCCCACCCGGCGCATCAGTCTCCACAGGCCATCGCCGTGCAGACTCCAGCGGGCATGTGATTCGGTTGGCTCGGTCTCGGTTTTTGTCACTCTCCAGCACTCTGCATGAAAACCGCGCCAGGCAAGCCTGTAAGAACTGTCCAAGATATTTTCCAATGGGCGCGTTCCCGGCTGCACCACTTGTCCCAACTTTTCACCTTCGGGTGCTTCTGGATGGCGTAGTTAGTTATCGACAAAAAGACGCAGCGTCACACCGGCGGGCGTCGGGATTGAAATCCACCTCTCCTGGCAAAATCAACTGGGCGGAAAGCGGGGAACGGGGCGTGGCCGCCGGAACATGGGCGTCTCGCCGGTGCTGCCTGCGGGCATCCTGCCTACGGGTTGCTGGGGCTCGACTGCCACGGACCAGACGGCCCCAAACGCGCCAAGTCGCGACGCCAGCAATCCGCTTTGGCCGCTAGGAACCAGTCCGCTGGCACCGCATCAGCAATCCCGCCTCATGGGTGGAAAAGCTCATCTTCGGCTACGACAAAGCCGACAACCGCCTCTGGCGCGTCAACACCCTCAACACCGACACCGAAGACGAACTCTACGGCTTCCATGAGAAGGGCTTCCATGAGAAGGTTTGTCAAATAAAGCCCAAATTCATTTCGCAATAGGAGGAGGGGGGGGTGCGGTCGTCTCGTTTCGCGAGGGGGAGTGGGGTGGCACGGCGAGAATGGGCCACCCTAGCTCGTCGGAGCCGGGCCGAGCCGCTCCCCCCGGTCGAGTCCTCCTTGTGGGTAACTCGCGGCGGTGGACCATCGCTTTCTTAGGGGGGGGGACCGCGCCGTGATGTTTTTAAATGGCGAGAGGAATGCAGTGCGTCTCGCCTGTGTTGGCCAGCGGTCATCTTGACCGCGAGCCGCCACAGCCAAGATGGCCGTGTTCCGCTACATCACGGAGCGGTTACACCCGTTGCGACTGCTGGCAGCCGGGCGGCCGCGGCTGCAGCTGGAGTTTCTGGAAGGCGATCATTTTGAGGATGGCGCGAGCATGGTGCGGCTCCAGCAGGCCGTGGCCGCCGCAGGCCGCCACGGCTGGGTGATCCATGCGGATCCAGATGAATTTGTGGAGCTGGAGGGCCTGCGGGAGCGGCTCTAGCGGGCGGACGCGGAGGACGACGGCGTGCTGGTGGAGGCTGGTGTGTGGGCAGGGCGCCAGTCTGATCCATCTCGCTCAGGCGTGCCATGCGTCTCAGGCGTGCCATGCCGCCTCCATTCGGCATGGACATCGAGTCCGATGTAGTGTATGTACTTTTTCATGACGAGTAATGTTTGGTGCGTTGATGTTTCATCATTAGCTGATTGGTCAGGCTGCCGCCCCGTGCGCCAGACCTCCGAATATGCGGCTCTGTCCCTCACAGGACAACTCGCGTTCCAGAAACATCAACGCACGGCCAACCTATCCGGTCCTCGCTGCGCGTCCGATTCCAGAACGGGTCCACAGCCATACCATAATGTCTCGGCAATGCTCGCGCACTTTACTAACCATGCCTTCCACAGAATTTACACCAGACCCGGAACTCCAAGCAGTAGCCACTCGTTCAGCCGAGCTTTGCGTGAGCTTTATCAAGCACAAGTTCGGCAAGACTGCCGACTATTCTGAGGCGTTTCTTCCCGAGGTTGAGAGCATCCTCGGATTGCTGCACGTCAGTATGCCAGCGGCCAAACCATCCGAGCACGACATGGAACAGTTTTGCTCCATGTTCGGCAGCTACCTTGGCGAGACGTACCGCCGCAACCGTGGTGGCGAGTGGGGGGTCTCCGACGAGAACACTCCGACACTGAGCTTTGGCGGAGGATACAAGAGCTTTCCTTGGGCGAGAGTTCACAAGCGGCTCATCAACGGCGACGAGGACAACGTCCATCATTGGTATCTCGGCATGGTTCAGTATGCCTCTGGCGGTGGTTCATCACCGCTCGCACGGCCTGCATCGCCTCCACCACTTCCCAAGGCTCCGCCACCACTCCCCGAAAAGAAATCCTTTCTCGGGCGTCTCTTCGGCAAATGACCGCAACGCCGAACCATAGTGCAGCAAGCCGTGAGGAGGATCCTAGAACCTATATGGGAAGCTGACTCCTGCGACGAAAGCATCGGGTATCGCCCCGGACGAAAGGCGCGCCAGTCCACTCTGGACCTCGGCGTGGCGCTGGATTCCGGAGTTTACCGGTGGGTCGTGGAAGCAGACATCAAGGGTGTGACCGCGCCGTGATGTTCTTAAAAGTCGAGAGGAACACAGTGCGTCTCGCCTGTGTTGGCCAGCGGTCATCTTGACCGCTGCTCATCGCGGTC
>JAYVJI010000211.1:0-3622 GCA_043769435.1 Verrucomicrobiota bacterium | reverse complement strand
CGGGGATAGGTCAGGACTTTGTGCGCTTCATAAAGTGCTTGGGCCAGTTGCAGCGTGCGCTTGGCACTGAATCCGAACCGGTTGCTCGCTTCCCGCTGCAGGCTGGTGAGGTCGAACAACTGTGGGGCACCTTGTTTGGTGGGCTTTTTTGTCTCTTCGATGACGCCGGGCTTGCCGTCGCATCGGGCCTTGATTTCCTCTGCGGCGGCGGCGTTCCAGAGCCGCTCCGCCCTCGCATGGGGATCCGTGTCATTCTTGCGGTAGGCCTCATCAAACCAGCGTCCGCGGTAGTCGCCGCCCGCTACACCGAAGTCGCCGAAAACCTCCCAGTAGGCGCGGGGAATAAATGCCTGGATTTCCTTGGCGCGCTTGGCGAGGATAGTCAGTGTAGGAGTTTGCACGCGGCCGACCGGGGTCTTGAGGAAGCCACCATTCCGGGAATTAAAGGCGGTCATGGCCCGGGTGCCATTGATGCCCACCAACCAATCGCTCTCGCTGCGGCAGATAGCGGCATCCGCTAGGGGCAGCATTTCCCGGTCATCCCGCAGATCCTTGAAGGCATTCTCGATCGCTTGGGTAGTCATGGACTGCATCCAGAGGCGGCGGATGGGCTTCTTGCAGTTTGCGGACTGCATGATGTAGCGGAAAATCAATTCTCCCTCCCGCCCGGCGTCGCAGGCATTGATGACGTTGTCCACATCCGCCCGTTTCAAGAGGCGCTTCAGGAGGGTCAGCCGCTCGGCAGTGCGGTCCACGGGCTTTAGTTCAAACGCGGCGGGAAGAATCGGCAGGCTCTCAAAGTTCCAGCGGGGCTTCTTTCCGTCGACCAGTTCGGGCATACAAAGCTCAAGGAGGTGACCGATGGCGGAGGAAACGATGTGCGTATCGTTCTCGAAATAGTCCTTTTCTTTTTCAAACTTCGTCATGCCCCTGGACTTGCCGAGGATACGGGCAAGCTCAGTGGCGACGCTGGGTTTTTCTGCGATGATGAGAGTTTTGCCCATGATGATACTGGATGAAAAATAGAGGGAATCCGGGGAATGGCCGGGCAGAGCGCCGCAGCAAGGCTCTTATCACCGCCAGACAGGCACTCCTGAGCAAGCGGGATTTCCGGGCATTTTTCTGACTGAGCCACGGGGGGGATGAAAACTTGGGGCAAACACCCGGTTTTCGCAAAAAAACCCGCAAGGCACGGGGACCACGTGTGGTGCCACCATGCCCTGCGGGCTGAGCAGGAACAGCGGGGATTACTTACCGGCTTCCGTTTTCTCACCGGCGGATTTCCAGCCGGAAATGCCCACGGAGAGGTGCTTGATGTTGGTGTAGCCGAGTTCCTTGGCCTTGTTGGCGGCGGCGGTGTAGGCACTGCAGCCAGGTCCGCCACAGTAAGCGACGACGAGCGCGGCCTTGTCAGCAGGGAGCTTGGCTTTCAGATCCTTGCTGGTGGCGAAGTCCAGAGCACCGGGAACGTGGCCGGCTTTCCAAGACTCGGAGCCATTCACGTCGACAATGGTGACTTTCTTGTCGGCGATGGCCTTCTTCAGTTCAGCGATGGAGATGTCCGGAAAGTCGCCGGCCATGACATTGACGGTAAAGGCGCAAACGGCCATGAGGAGTGCAATTGCTTTTTTCATTGTGGTGTGTAGTTTGGTGTGTGTGGTGGGGTTAGGGCTGACTACCCTACCTCCCATTGTAAAAGCACAACGAGCGGCAGCGCTGTCAGAAATTGTTTAAATTTGTTACGTCAAAGACGGCGGGCGGAAGGAATTTATTCCACCTTATTGTGAATAAGTAACGCCCGGGAATGAAAGCGGGACGGGAAAACCACTACGCACCTCCGGGGCGGGCTCGCCTCGTTCTCCTAGTTCTCCTACGGGCAAGCCTTGCTTTTTGGAGCGGGAAGGATATGGCAGAGGCCATGCGTCCTTATATAACGCTCCTTCCTGCGCTCATTTTTCCGGTGCTGACCGTTCACGTTCAGGCGGCTCCGCTGCGGAGTTTTGAGGCCCCGCCGCATTCCTACTGGGAAAAAGCCCCCCAGGATGCCTTTTCTGCTTGGCTCTCGAAACAGCCGCCGGACGCGGG
Source organism: Verrucomicrobiota bacterium (assembly GCA_043769435.1). GTDB lineage: Bacteria > Verrucomicrobiota > Verrucomicrobiia > Verrucomicrobiales > V1-33 > JAYVJI01. The sequence continues at coordinate 1,537 of JAYVJI010000211.1, read as the reverse complement.
CGGAGTGCCGGCTCCGGCATCAGAAAAAGAGGCCGTCCAGCGGCTCTTGAAGCGCCTGAATATTCCCGAAAGCTCGCAGATGCTGGTTTTCTCCGCCACCAGCCTCCAGCGCAGCATTTCCCCTTACCGCCCGAGGGCATTGTTTTTCAATGATGAGATCTACCTAGCATGGGTTCCGGATGGCCGGGTGGAAATAGCTGCAGATGATCCCGAACTGGGTCCTGTTTTCTTTATCATGTCCCTTTCTGCACCCTACACGCAGCCACTGGTGGCGGACCGGCAGACGCGCTGCATGAACTGCCATGCGCCGCCGGAAACGGGGGGGCTGCCCTCCCTGCTCCTCACCTCCACCCTGCCAAATGACGACGGGGGATCGCTGGATAAATTCCGCGAACCAGAAGTCGGCCATGGTGTTCCCTTTGAGCAGCGATTCGGAGGCTGGCATGTCACCGGCATCGATGCCCGGAAGGTGCCACATGCCAACGTGATAGGCCAGTCTGCCGACGGGAAAACAGTCAGGGTGCCGAATGCACCAGGTGAGCGCGGAGACCTGCGCCACTATCCCCGGCCCACCAGCGATATCCTGCCGCAGCTCATCCTAGAACACCAAAGCGGTGCCGTGAATTTACTGACTAGGGCCCACTACCTGGCCCGGTCACTGACGTCTCCGGAGCATGGCCCGTTGACCAGCGATGACACGGCCGCGGCGGACCGCATGGCGGCGGATATCGCCTCATATTTTCTCTTCGCGAATGAAGCCGCTCTGCCGCCGGGCGGCATCGCCGGTGATGCGGAATTCAAACGCGACTTTACCGCCAACCGCCGACCGGATAGCCAAAACCGCGCACTCAAAGACCTGAGTCTCAGCACTCATCTATTCAGCTATCGCTGCAGCTACGTCATCTACCTGCCGCTTTTCACGGCCTTGCCTGCTCAGATGAAGGACCGCGTCTGGTCTGCCATGGAACAGGCCCTAGGGCCGCAACCCGCCGCTGCCGGCAAGCACCTGCCGCCCGGGGAGCGTGCGGCGATCCGCTCCATCCTCGTTGCCACCGCCAAGGACGTGCCTGCTTCCTGGAAATAGCCGCTTTCCTTTGACCATGCTCATACCACCCGCCAACGCCAAAGAGTTCTTCCGCATCATCCAGAAACTCGATGAAGGCGGAAAAGGCCCAGCAAAATTGGATGGTTATTTTTGGCCGCGTCCCTAACGCATCGTCAAGAACGGGCCCGGTATAGAAAAATGAAAAATGATCAGCAGACATCAATGCAGCCGTTGATCCCGGCGGGATCACAGCCTGTAGCCGGGGGTTAAGCGAGGCACGACACGAGCGCCACCCCCGGATTGTAAAAGACCAAAAAACTTGATCCCGGAGGGATCACACCCCACAGCCAGCCCTGCGCGGTAGCTTGAGCCTGTGGAGCGAGCTGCTGGCATGGGTGTGACCGCGCCGTGATGTTCTTAAAAGGCGAGAGGAACACAGTGCGTCTCGCCTGTGTTGGCCAGCGGTCATCTTGACCGCTGCTCATCGCGGTC
>JAYVJI010000210.1:0-7766 GCA_043769435.1 Verrucomicrobiota bacterium | reverse complement strand
TGATTAATGTGCATGCGCTGACTGCTAATTCACTAACATATTTGTACAAGTGACAATTTCGTCACATTCGAAATTACATCAGGCGGCGGTCACACCCCCGGAATTGTGCATCCTTTGAAATGAGCTGTATTCCGGGTGATGAAAACATCGGCTCGCCCAGCGATAGCGCTCGCCATTTGCAAGGCGTCCTCAAAATCGTTGATTCCGTGACTGCGCCAGTTCGCGGCGTGATAGTGTCCCACCGATGGCACTTCGAGCATCGCGAGAAGAGTGTCCATCATGGCTGCTGTCTCGTCCGCTGCGTTTTGGCGACTGTGGTAGTATGCCAAGATAGGCAACGTGTGCCATGCCACGAGGCCATCATGCACACCCTGATCGCAGAGGGTCAATACTTGCTCACTCGCAGCCTTGCCGAGGCGAGGCAGACCGGTGGCTTCTAGAACCACGCAGTCCAACACAACATTCGCATCCAGCATGACGCGCATGAGGATTTAGCGAAGATGCTTCTGATTGATGTGCTCCAGCCAGTCATCGCTGGCATCATCGAGCTTCCTCGCCGAACCACTCCAACGCTGGACGAAGCCCGTGGGCTTGGTTAGTCGATCGGGCTGTGGTGGCAATGAGGCGGTGACTTCGATAGAAATTGCATCATCTCCGACATGCATCATCACCCAGTGATCTCCGCTCGGCAGACCTAGAGTAGCAAGGGCCGCACTTTTCGGAAACGTATTCATCCGAGGATACTACATCGAAGTATCCCAAGCGTCAACATGGGTGTGTCCCGCACTGTCATTTCTCCAGAGTGTTCGGAAATAGCTTTCCCGCCACCGCCTCGGCGAACTCATCCGCGCCGAAATCACCGAAACCGTCAGCACCCCCGACGCCTTCCAGTCCGAACTGGAAAGCTTCCGCGCCGCGTTTGGGGGGTAGCGGGCGGCGGGTGTTTCCGGGTGGCGGGAAAAAATTTGAAAATTTCCTGCCACGCGGTCGGCGGTTTCCAGATGCAGTAGGAGTATGAAATCTATCTCCAAACATCTCTCATTGCTCCGCCGCGCCGCCTGCGCGGCGGCGCTCTTCGCCTTCGCTTTGCCGCTCGCGGCGCAGGTGCCTCAGGCGCTGAACTACCAAGGCCGGGTGGCGGTGAATGGGGCCGCCTTCACTGGCACGGGACAGTTTCGCTTTGCGCTGGTGGATGGGGCGGGGGCGGTGGTGTGGAGCAGTCATGCCTCGGCCACCGTGGCGGTGCCCGTCAGTGAGGGACTCTACTCTGTGCGGTTGGGGGATACGGCGCTGCCGAATATGGCGGCGGTCCCCTCCGCGTTGTTTTCCAATGCCGATCTGCGCCTGCGGGTGTGGTTCAATGACGGGACTAATGGCCTCCAGCAGCTCGCGCCGGATCAGCGGCTGGCCCCCGTCGGCTATGCCCACCGGGCGGCCAGTGTGGACAGCGTGCCGGCCTCGGCCATCGCGCCGGGGTCCATCCAGCCATCGCATTTGGCGAAATCACTCCAGACGGGCACCGCCACGGCCTTGGCGTCCCTCCCGGCGGCGGGCGGGGTGCTGAATGTCACGTTTACTCAGCCGTTCGAGACGCCCCCAGCGGTGACGCTGGGCGGGCTGGCGGTGCTGCCGGCCAATGTGACGACCACGGGCTTTTCCTACACCGTCCCGCCACGGGATCTGCTGGTGGACGATGGCTCGCCGCCTTCCAGTGATGTGGGAAGATACTGCGATGCCATCCTCGTCGGCGGGTTCCCGGCCATTGCCTACACTGATGATACCAGCGGCGACCTGAAATACATCCGGGCCACCAATGCTCAAGGCAGCGCATGGGGAGCACCGGTCACGGCGGCAGTAGGGGGCTCGGCTATCGTGGGCGACTACTGTAGTCTGGCTATGATGGGGACGATACCGGCCATCGCCTACTACGACCGCACCAGTAAAGATCTCAAATACGTCCGGGCCAATGATGCCACTGGCACCACCTGGGGTGCGCCAGTCACGGTGGCCAGTCATGCCACGGATGATCTCGGGAGGGGGTGCCAGTTGCGGTATTCCATCGCCAGCGTCAGCCTCCGGCGTCCCGTCATCGCCTATCTGGATGCCACGGCTGGCACCGTCCGGGTGAAAGTGGCGAGCGACAGCAATGGCAGCGCCTGGGGTGCCGTGCAGACCCCTGATCCCTCGCTCGCAGGGCTGACCGTAGATGACATTCACACGTTTGATCTCTTTCCCAGCGGCAACAGCCTCCGGCTCTACTATGCCCACCGCGTCAGCAGCGAACTGCGCTTCACCAAGGCCAATCCATCCCTCAGCGGCTGGGGGATTGTCGATTCCGATTCCATTCCTGATCCCTACCAGACCACCGGTGTCAGCAGCGTGGACGCCTTTCCCGCAGCGGGAGGCACCACGCTCACCTGGACTGCCGATGGCATTGGCTATAGTTTGAGAATGGGGGGCGACACGTGGCCCCTGAATACCTATGGCGTCCCGATCCTCACTGCCGCCCCTGGATCGTCCTTCGCCATCGTCCCGGGGGCCATCCCGTCCGCCGTGCAGCATCGAGGCGGTGGCTTCCAGCAATTTCAAGCCCTCCAGCCAGAGGGGCTGAGCTGGGAGAGGCCGCATGACTTTCCCGGACAACACGCGGACTCCTTTCCGGTCGCCTTGCGGCTGGCAGATGGCGGTGTCCTCGCCATTCATTCCTTTTTGAACGTGGCCGGCACCGACCGCCAACTGCGGGTCTCTGGAGCCCAGGCACCACCCTCGGGCGTTTGGGAAGCGATCCTGGGAACTCCCCTCCGGGCGGCTGGCGTGGCGGACGGGAGCATCACCAGGGAGTCACTGGCCCCGGATTTCTTTGGCCCCGGGACCCGGGCTCTTTCCGAGGGTTCCCTGGCGGTGGGATCAAATTCGACAGCGGTGGGGGTTTCGAGTTGGGCCAGCGGCGCTTCCACCAGTGCTCTGGGGCAATCCTCAACGGCGATGGGCCATGTTACCAAGGCCAGCGGCGACTTCTCAACGGCGATGGGCTACTTCACCAGGGCCAGCGGCGTTGCCGCGACGGCGATGGGCTACTTCACCACGGCCAGCGGCTTAGCCTCCACGGCGATGGGACGCGACACCACGGCAAGCGGCACTTACTCGACGGCGATGGGAAGCGCCACCACGGCCAGCGGCACTGACTCGACGGCGATGGGACGCGTAACCACGGCCAGCGGCTCTGCCTCGACGGCGATGGGCATCGTCACCACGGCCAGCGGCGTTGCCGCGACGGCGATGGGCTACCTCACCACGGCCAGCGGCAGCTACGCGACGGCGATGGGCTACCTCACCACGGCCAGCGGCTTTGCCTCGACGGCGATGGGAAGCGCCACCACGGCCAGCGGCGTATACTCGACGGCGATGGGCTTCGCCACCACTGCCGAGACCTACGGTGAAACCTCACTCGGATTTTACCCACTGCTCAACACGGGTGATGGAGATGATTTCGTCACCACCGATGTGCTCCTTGAGATTGGCAACGGCACCAGCAGTGCCGCGCTCTCCAACGCGCTGACGATGTTCAAAAATGGCCGCATCGGATTGGATAATGCCGACACCCTTGCCGAAGTCACCCACCTCCTCACCCTGCCCAATTCCGCCTCAGCCACCGGCGGACAGGGCCGCGCCAATGCGTGGACTGTCTATTCCGACAGTCGCATCAAAACCGAGCAGCGCCCGCTCGCGTATGGACTGCGGGAAATCATGCGCCTCCAGCCCCGGGCCTACTTGCAGCACGCAGGCTGCGTGCAGGACGGCACCTTCCAATGCGAGGACGAAGACGGCGGCAGCGCGCAGACGATCGGCTTCATCGCTCAAGAGGTGGAGCGAGTGATCCCCGAAGCCGTGCAGAAACCGGAAGACCCGGCGAATCAACTCTACGGCATGGACTACGAAAAACTCATCCCCGTGCTGGTGAAGGCAGCGCAGGAATTGAAGACCGAGAACGACACGCTGAAGACGCAGCTCCGAGCGATGGAGACCCGGCTCCTGCGGCTCGAAAAACCCGCCCGCAAACGCTAGCCGCCGTTGGTGTCCAGGCTTTAGCCGATCACCCATCCTGACCACTATCACCGCCGTTTTATCACCATCCTTCGGCTGAAGCCTATACACCAACCAATCCGCCTGAAGGCGGGACTCCAACCTTTTCGCCATGAAATCGAAATCACTCATTGTCCTGACCACGCTCGCTGGAGCGGCGGCTACGCTGGTTCTGGCCAGCGGTCCGCACACCAGCGTCAGCTACACCGTGCAGCCCACCGTGCTGGATGGCGGCGGAGCCCGGTCCGTTTCCGCCAGCTATGCCCACCAGGGCAGCCTGGACGGTATCTCCGGCACCAGCGCCGCCGGGCCCTACGCCACAGGTCACGGCTACATCGCCCAGCTCACGGGGGATTGCCCGGCCTTTGCCGCCTGGCAGATCGTGCATTTCGGCTCCACTTCCCACCCGAACGCCGGCCCCGCCCTGGACCCGGACAACGACGGCGCGGACAACCTCGCCGAGTTCGCCTTCAATCTGAATCCCAACACCCCCGACGCCTCCACCATGCCGCCCGGCGGCAGCACCGGCCTGCCGCGCTATGCCGTGGAATTCGTGGAGGACAGCGAGCGGCTGACCGTGGAATTCGTGCACCGCACCGGCTGCGGAACGTATCTGGTGGAAGCATCCGGCAACCTCGTGGACTGGAAGGAAGCCGGGACCATTCCAGTGGCCATCCCCGTGCCGTTGCCCGGCGGGTTCGAGCGGGTCAAACTGGCGGATGGGGAGGTCTTCGGCGCTCGATCCCGCCGCTACCTGCGGGTCAAAGTGGAGATGTAGCTCCAGCCCTGCCGCGGGGCAGACGTTGGAGTTCGGGCTTTAGCCCGTCATTTCTGTGGTGACTCAATCCTTGCGAGACGGCCTAAAGGCCGAACTCCAACTTCAAGGCCACACCTGCTTGGAGCCGCAGATTTTTTCACGATCTCTGCAACGCCGCGCTGCGGATGCAGATGGAAAGGGTATCACACCATGAACACACCATCCTTCTCCCTTCTCCGTTGCCTCCGTGGCATTCAGTTCCCAGTGGCTCTGCTGCTTTGTTTCCTCCTCGGCTGCCCTGTCGCTGCCCTCGCGGACGGCGTGCCGCATCTGCTCAACTACCAGGGCCGCGTGGCGGTGGACGGGCAGAACTTCACAGGCACGGGGTATTTCAAATTCGCCCTCGTGGATGGCGGCACGAATCAGAACCGCACGGCGACAGCCACGGCGTCCGTGAGCGTGAATAATCGCATCGCCGGCATCACCATCACAGATGGCGGGCGGGGCTATGTGACCCCGCCGGCCGTAAGCATAGAGGGCACAGGCAGTGGGGCGACTTTCACGGCCAGCGTCAGCAATGGTGCGGTGACGGGCATCACTGTGGATGCGCCTGGCAGCGGCTACGCGCCAGTGCCGCCGCCGGTCGTCGTCATCGCACCGCCGCCGGTGAGTGTGGAGGTGACGACGTTCTGGACGCAGGACGGCACGGAGTTGGGGGCAGGGGCTAAGGAACCGGTGGGCTACGTGAGGCTGCCGGTGGCGAAGGGTCTCTACTCCGTGCTGCTGGGTGATCAGAAGGTGGACGGCATGACGGCACTGGATGCCGGGCTCTTTGCCAAAAACAGTGACCTGCGGCTCCGGGTGTGGTTTTCCGCTGACGGCTCGGCATTCACTCAGTTGACGCCGGACCAGCGCATCGCGGCGGTGGCCTATGCCCTGATGGCCGGGGATGTGCCTGACGGGGCCATCACCTCGGAAAAAATCGCTGATGGCGCGATCACGGCCAGCAAACTTGCCGCAGGCGGCATCCAACTCTCTCAGCTTACCCCCGAGCTGCAGCAGGCGCTGACCGTCCTCATCGCCACGCAGCAGGTGCAGGTGCCCTACATCACCAGTGCGGCGACGGCGACCATGGTCTCCGGTTCCCCTTTCACTTACACCATCACCGCCACGGGTAACCCCTCCTCGTTTGGCGCGGCTGGGCTGCCCTCGGGACTGACCCGGACGGGCAACACCATCAGCGGACTGGAACTGCCGCCGGGTGCTCACTCCTTCACGGTGACAGCGTCCAACATCTATGGGACCTCTGCGCCGAAAACCATCACCCTGACGGTGATCGGCCCGGTTTACGCGGATTTTTCCAGCGGCCTGGATACCAATGCGGGCACGTCGGCACTGCCGGTCAAGACGCTGCAACACGCCCTCGATCTGGCCAATTCCTCGAATCCCGACCGGAACGTCTATGTCTCCACGGCGGCGCAAACGACACCTTCCCAGTTGTCCACATCGAATGGCATGGTGGTCTCCGGCGGCAGAAACCCCGCCACAGGATGGACCCGGGCCGCTGGGGCCAGGACGCCGCTCCACCGCAGTGCCGGCCCCAATGCGGGACTAGGAGACATCATCGCCTTCTCTCTGAATCCCGGCAGCGCGTTGGAGAATTTTGACATCACCGTGGCCGATGCCAGCGCAAGCTTCAGCAGTGTGGGCGTGCAGACCACTGGCGACGGCCAAAGAGTGACCGGCTGCCGGATCACTCCGGGCCGTGGCGGTCCCGGCTACAACGGCGACCATGGCATCGAAGGTGTGAATGGATACAAGGGAATAGTGGGCGGACTCTTAAACCATTGGGTTCAAGGATACGGGGCCCGAAATCCTAACCGTCCTTATTCTTCGATGGTATTTAGCAAATGGCTGCCGCAGGGAGGGGATGGCGGAGGTGGGAGCGATTGGGACTACAAGGATTATGGCTTTAGTAGTGGTCTTGTCTGGACCCAGTATGGTGCCTCCACAGGGTTCAGCCCCCTCAGTGGAACTGGAATCCCCGGGGGGACACCAGGGATGGATGGCCTAATCACGGCAGGGAGCGGTGGCTATGGAGCCGATGCTCCCCCCGGCATTGATGGCTCCCATGCGCCCTCGGCCGAAAAAGATGGCCAGGATGGCCAGGATGGCCAGGGAGGCGCAGGCGGCGGAGGCGGAGGCGCTATTTTGATGGGAGTTACTCTGACATTCGGCACCGTGAGTGCTTCGTGGGGCGGCGGCGGCGGCGGCGGCGGCGAGGGCGGGCAAGGTGGCGAGGGAGGGCGGGGCGGACGCTCGGGCGGGCATTCCATCGCCATCTTCGTGAAGCACCCACTCGCCTGCATCGTCGGGGCGGATGGTCGTACCCCCATTCCCACCAACGGCTACCTCTCACCGATCCTTGAGGGCAACATCCTGCGTCCCCGCAACGGTGGCGCCGGCGGCAATGGAGGGAACGGCGCATGGGGCGGAAATGGCGGGCTCGGGGCACCCGGCTGGCAGAGTGTTCCCGTCACCATAAATGGAATCGTCCGCCATCCCGGCAGCGGAGGTCATGGAGGCTGGGGAGGCAGCGGCGGGAATGGTGGCGGCGGCGGCGGCGGCCGCGGCGGCAACAGCTATGGGATCTTCGCCCGCATCAAACCCACTGGCTATGTGCCAGCCAACAGCCCCTACCTCAACCGCACACCCTCCGTCACTCAGACGAGCAACACGTTTGAACTCGGCCTCGGTGGGGCAGCAGGGATCGGCGGTCTGAAAGGTGGCTTCACTTCCAGCCGCGCCCCTTCAGGCAATGCGGGCTTTGGCCAGAACTTCATCCCGCCGAACTTCCCGTGAGTTTTTACCCCGCCAACACCATGAAACGCACACTCACTTTCCCAGGAATGATCAGTCTGATCGG
>JAYVJI010000209.1:0-8105 GCA_043769435.1 Verrucomicrobiota bacterium | reverse complement strand
TCCGCACGGTGTTGCGGCTGCTGAGATTTGCCGGCCACCGTCACATCACTGAGCATCCTCCCGCCCTTTGGCAGGCGCACGGTGAAATACTGCTGGGTGTTGTTCCTGACAAAATACACCGCCTCCGTGGTCACCGCTTCATCTGACGACACCACCGACTTGAATGAGGCATAGGTGACGATGGATTGTGGCACCTCCACCAGTTCATTGCGGGAGACCGGCAGCGTCACCACTGCGGGATGGCTTTTCCATTTCCAGGCAAGAAAAACGCCCGGCTTTTTTAACTCACTGGAAACCTCCTGAGGATCCACCGGCTCCAGCGCAGGGGATTTCGCAGGCTCCTGAATTTCCAGATTACCACTCTTGATCACCACCAGCTGGCCGGCTTCCTGAAACAAATCGATGAGTGCTATTTCCGGCACCGCCACCGCCGCAGTTTTTCCCGCCTCCAGCGAACCCAGCGGCTGCTCCAGCCCCAGCTCCACGGTGAAGCGTCCGGTCCCTTTGTTTCTGGGCTCTATTTTCCAATAGTCTCTGGCCGGGTCCGCCCCTGTTGCCGGCTTCCATGCCTTGTCCACCTCCTTCAAGGTGCGGGTCTCCACACGGATGTCCCCGGCCAGCGCTTTGGGCACAGCGATCACAAAGGAGTCCACTCCGGAATAGAGCACATCCCAGTTCAGCCACCAGTGATACACGATGGACTGCTCTTTGATTTCGGCCAGCGTCAGAACCTCTCCGCTGACCTGGGACTTCTTCGTCTTCAGGCTGAGAACTGCCGGCTCCACCTCCCCGCGGTAGCGGAACCCTATCGTATAATTCACCGCCACTGGCTTATCATTACCGACCTGCGGCACCGCACTCCGCTCCACTATAGCGGCTACATCTTCCTGCTTCATGCCTCCGGGCTGCCGGGTATTGGCCTCCAGGGTATCATCCACCTGCACGCCTGCCAGCGCATCATGCCGGGAGGCCCCCTGCGGCCAAAAGACAGGTAAAACCGCATCCTCATCAGGCTTGCGAATGAGCCGGCCTGTGATCTCAAACTGCGCCGCACCTTCGGTCCTGTTTTTGAACCTAACAAGCAGGTAGCGCCTGAGCGCCGCACCCTCACCGCTAGTCGCGTCAGTGAACCCATCCACCACCGTCCCCTTCACATCAATATTTTCCCAACCCTGAGGAATCTGCACCCGGGCCTCGAAGATGCCGGCACGCTTGATCGTGTAGTCCATTCTTGCTAGGAATGTCATCATGTCCGGAGCAATCCGGCAGTTGGTGAAACTCGCTACTTCAACCACGGGTTCGGCCTTCTTCGCCGAGAGCGTCAGGGCCCATGGCAGTTTCAGATACCGCCAGCTGCCCAGCAATTCACGGCCCGCGCCAGGGGCCGCACTGTTATCCGTTACCGCCTGCATGGCCAGCCCGGAGGCGTCCTTTGCTTCGCCATCCAGCTCACCGGCGACATGGATCTCCACATTGCCGCGCTGGCGCAGCACGTTCCTAGCCTCCACTTGCGGTGCCTGCAGCGTGGCTGGCAGCGTCTCCACGGGAGCTTCCAGATCGACCGTCAACTTCAGCGCATGCTTCGCCGGCGCATGCAGGCTGACTTTCAACAACTGGACGCCTCCTGCTGCGGCAGGCTTCTCCACATTCCATTCCTTGATGTTGTCCCCTGCGACACTCAGCACTTCATGCGGCACCGGCACCGCCAGTTCAAACTCGCTTACTCCCGCACGCAGGATGCTGTAGTTTACTGTTAGGGAAGTATGCAGCGCGCCCGGCGCCAGTTCACAGCGGGCTGAGGTATCGGCGAAAACCAGCGGCGTGAGCTTCGACTCGCCGCCGGCCTTTTGCCATGTTAGGGTCATCCCCTCGCTCTCACCGAAAATCACAGCGAAGCGGGTGCTCTCATCCGGTCCCGGCTGGGCCGTGAAGGCCGCAGGAGGTTCCGTAATGAAGTCCCATCCCGTCCCCGGCACACCCAGCTCCAGCCTGCTCACAGCTGTGCGCGGCAGATTCAGCAGAACGCTTTGCTTCCCTGTACTGAGCTGCACTTTAGCAAACAACTGCAGCTTCAGTTCATAGCGTCCCTTGGCGGGCACGATCACTTCCATCCCTGCCTCGCCCTGGCGCAACGTCGCCGCACCAGTCTCCGCTTTAGCAACACTCAGCCCCTTACCCCCCAGCGGCAACACCGCCCATCCATCTTTGAACGACTCCACCTGAAGCACCGCATCGATCACCGCCACTCCACCGGATACTTGTCCGGTATAGGCTGCACTGGCCAGCAAGCCATCAGAAGGCGGCGGGCCCGGCTCCTTTTTCTTTTGCGCGGACAGCTGGTTCCACATTTCCAGAAACTCCCGGTATGGCAAGAACACTCCCTGGCCCTGCTCCTTCATCGTCGCCTGCAAATCTTCAAACGGCACATACACCCGCCGCTCTACCGTTAAAGCCTCCACCGCTGTCGCGGCGGGAGCCGCTGGCGGCATTACCGCAACGGGAGCCGGGGCAACAGAGGCAGGCGTAACAGGGGCAACAGGCGTAACGGGAGGCGTCGCTTCCGGTAGTGCCGGCACCGGCGGCGGCTCCGTTTGAGCGCACAGCAGCGGCACCCAGCTCAGCAGGACATTCATCAGCAGCAGAAAACGGAGGTAGGGCAAGTAGTTCATGAGAGTGGAGCCTGTTCAGGATTGGCAAAGACAGCAGGTCAGCTATACTATAGCGGGTAAAATGCAAAATGAGTAAAGAATTTGTAAACTGCACACGGCTGGGAACCCATTTTCCTGGGCAATTATGATCGGCGTCTGCCGGGCGGTCCCTTCCGCCGCTTTCATAAATCTCAAAAAACTCACTTCCCTATGCGCGAAAAACCCGCTGATACCATTCACGCCGCAGCCCGCCCCATTCCTCAATCCGCTAACTTTCCGCCAACCATCATGTCCTCTGATTCCGATCCTTTCCGCGCTCAGCGGATCGCCACCGGGGTTTTACAATGCCCGTTCCAGGGAGAAAACCTGCCCATGATCCTGCGCCATGAAGCTGTCCGGCGCGCGGCTAAAGACTGGGAAACATTCAGTTCCGATGCCCCATTCCGGGTGCCCATTCCATCTGAAGAGGATGCTCGGAGAATGCGGCAGCTGCCCATCGAATCCGACCCCCCCGATCACACTGAGTTCCGAAAGATAGTGGAGCCTTTTTTTCAGCGGGCCAAAGACCCGGGCATGATCGCAAAAGTGGAAGCGCTTATTGACGGCATGTTAAGAGAAGCGCTGGACCGGGAATCGATCGAAATCGTCAGGGAGTTTGCCCTGCCCCTGCAGTCCCGCGCGCTCACCTGCCTGCTCAATGTGGATCCCGCTGAGGCGGAAACGTGGATCGGCTGGGGGATCCATGTTTTCCATGAAGCGGACTCCGGGGAAGAAAAGGGCATGGCGCTGGAGCGTTATCTGGAGGCGCAGTTTGATCGGGCGGCGCTCCACCCGGGCGATGACTTTTTCAGTGCGCTGAATCAGGCGAATTTCCGCGACCGCCCCCTGACCCGGGAAGAGGCGATGGGGTTTGCCAACCTCGCTTTCGCCGGGGGACGTGACACGATTATCCACACTGTTTCTTGCGTTCTGGCCTATCTGGGAAAGCACCCGGAGGCGCTGGAATACCTGCGTGCAGACCCGGCAAGGATCATACTGGCCGGCGAGGAATTTTTCCGCGTCTTCATGCCTTTGACGCACATCGGGCGGGTCTGCCCCGCAGAGACGGATGTCCACGGAGTCACCGTCAACCCAGGTGGTAGGGTTTCCCTGTGCTGGGCCTCGGCAAATCAGGACGAGGCCGCGTTTGAGGCTCCGGAGACCGTCCTGCTCAACAGGAAGCCCAACCCCCATCTTTCATTCGGGTTCGGCGCGCACCTTTGCCTGGGAGCACCCCACGCGAGGCTACTGCTGAGGACCCTGCTCCAGAAATGCACCGCGCTGGTTGGCAGCATCACCATCATTGAGGAATCCCGTCATGTGGAAAAAGCAGCGCGCTATGAGCGGGCCACGGGATATGATTCCCTAACGGTTAGGCTGCTCCCTGTTTGAGCAAAGATAGGCCATCATTCATATCCCGGATCCCCTGAACAGAGAACGCTTTGTTCCCAGCGGAAAAAGCCGTGAACAAAGCGAAGCATCCACTCCTTCAAGAAGCGGTGCGGGGCAGCAACCGCCACCGCACCGCTTCCGGGAGAACTAACTGACTAAGTGACTAACTAACTAGAATGTGAACGAGAGCGAGACCCCACCGAAGAGCTTATCTTCCTGGACCGAATCAAGGGCTTCCAATGGAAACTGGCCACCGATGTAAGGAACGACCATCACATTTTCGGAAGCTTTAATCGGGACCGCCAGGCGCAGGCTGACTACGTTGAAGCCGCTGAGCGCCGGATTCAGCCAACCATCCGTGTAGGAGATTTCTGCTGAAGGCACGAGAGAGATATTGTTCGTGAGCTTGATCGGAGCCGCGACGCCGAGTTCGGCATAGCTGCCTTCACTTTCGGTTTCGTAATAATAGCCAGCAGTGATGTCGAGCGGACCAGCCTTGTAGAGTGCCTGGAGGCCGATGTCATAGGCATTCATTTCGCCACCATTCGGGCGGAATTGGTAATAACGGAAGCTCGGCCCTATCGTCAGCTTGCCCACTGTGTAAAACAGGCCCGTGTAGACGTTGATTTCGGAAAAATCAGTCGACTCCAGCTCCATGTAGCGCCCGGAGAGCGTCCATTTCAGGTTTGGCGCGATCGCCGCGTCAATCGTTAGCGTGCCGGCGAACAGGTTCTCACCTATGTCCATGCCCCGGCAAAGGTAGCTGCTGTCGTAGGCGAGATTGATGTTAACAGCGAAAGGCTTGTCGACGCCTGTGAAAGCATTGTGGCACAGGCAAGGACGCAACGCACCGCTGGAACTGGAGCCCGCATCTGTTACAGCACCGGAGGTAACAGGAGCAACTCCCGGACCTGCGAGGGCAAGGCCCGAGAAACTGAGTAGGGACAAAAGGCTGGCGATTGATTTCATGTCGTTCAATTTAATAGTAATAATGGGAATAAGTGATTTTTTAGGGATCAATGAATAGTCTATAACTAAAATCCGAAAAAGGCGCGCTGGATTTGAGCGGCAACTGGAATTATAGGATGAATCGGAATATTCAGAGGATGAAAACGGCTCATCCGGGGGCTCGCTAGCTCCATTGGGCTCTCCCTCAGTATGGACCCGGGCGTTAAAAAAGCGACGGCATCGCTGCCGCCGCTCTGGGGATTTTCAAAACGAGCCCTTCCGAGCTTCAGTCTGCATTCAGTTCGGGCTACCTTTTAAGCACGCTGTTCCACTTGGTCAGGTTGGCTGCCTGATCTTTAAAGAGGTCGTCGGTGCTGTCCAGAATTGCGATGGACACTATCTTGTCGCCACCGCGGATGGCGTCCACAACGTCCTGTCCCTTGGTTACTTCACAAAAAACACTATGCTTGAAGTCCAGCCAGTCGGTCGCCACGTGGGTGATGAAAAATTGACTACCGTTAGTCCCGGGACCCGAGTTGGCCATGCTGAAAATACCTGGTTTGGTGTGCTTCAAGGAAGGATCGAATTCGTCGCCGAACTTATATCCCGGGCCTCCGGATCCAGTTCCGGTGGGATCGCCTCCCTGGACCATGAAGTTAGGGATGACCCGGTGAAATTTGATCCCGTTGTAGTAGCCGGTATGGGCAAGGTTCAGGAAATTAGCACAGGTCATTGGCACTTTGGAGGCAAAAAGGGTGCCTTCGATGTCGCCTTTGTCTGTAGTGATGATGATGCGGATGTCGGACATTATTAGTTATGTAGATGCGGTTGGTGGGGGAAATGCAGGGAATTATTTCAGCAGGGAAGCGCTCTTGATGTAGTCGAGGTTCGGGAAGGCACTTTTCAGATAAGCATTGCCCTCCATTTGCACCTTTTGCTGGGCCGGACCACGTCCCTGGGGTGCCCCTTCACCGTATTCGGTGTTCAGACTGTTCACCACGGCCATGCCTTCAGTGACCTTGCCGATCGGCGGGAATCCCATGCTGTCCAAGTTTGAGTTCTCACCAAAGTTGATGAAAAACTGGGTAGTCCTAGTAGCAGGCCCAGCCATGGCGAAGGTCACCATTCCCGGTGTGTTGCTGGCTGCGCCGACGGTATCATCAGGGATCTTGGCATCCCGCCAGACGGCGGACACAGCGGGGTCCCCGTGGATACCAAACTGGCACATAAAGCCCTCGATAGCCCGGAAGAATGCTATGTCAGTAAAATACCCGGCCTTCACCAGATTATAAAACCGATCCACCCCCTGAGGAGCCCAGACGCGGGTGCACTCGATGACGAAACTGCCCTTGGTGGTGTCCATTTTCACCTTGAAGCTCGCCGGTGCCTGCTCCTTCAGCTTTTCCGGATGCTTCAACGCAGAGGAAGGGGCCGCCGGAGTTGAGCCTTCAGGCTTGGCTGGCGCTGTTTTTGCAGGCTCGGTTTTCGCAGGAGCATCCTTTTTGGGTTCTTGTCCACAGGCTGTAAAGACGAGGATTCCGAGGGTGCAGGATAGTGTAGTGAGGATAGATTTTTTCATAGTGAGTAGGTTGAGCCTGGGGCAGATGAGAAGTCTGAAAAGCGAAAAGTTTGTCACTTGCAAAGTTGCGATGGTTCCCTGCTGGAACTTGCGGACTTTCCCGGCCTGTGCGAAAGCGCTGCAATCGGTCTTGCACGAGCGGCAAGTCCAGGCATTGACCATCCTCCTATCCATTCCCAATATGAAAACACCACTTATTCTGGCCTTTGCTGTATCCATAGCCGGTCTCTCCATAGCACAGGAAGTCCCACCTGCGCCTCCCGCTGCTCTTGCTGAAACCGCTGCTCCCGCTGCTCCTGGTGAAACCGCTGCGCCTGCTCCGCCGGACAAAGCGAAAGTCAGTGCAGCGCTCGCCCAGTTTTTTGTCACCCGCGACAAGCAAGCGGGTGCCAGCGTCCCGGATGCGCCCCGGAAAAATTCCGCAGAATTTCTCGCCGGAGTTCAGGATGTTCTCTCAAAATCGAAGTCGCTAGACTACGCTGCGGGAGCGGCGATTGCCACCCAGATCATCCGCAGTGAGGTAGAAATTGACACCGATGCCTTCCTGTCAGTTTTGAAAGACGGACTCGAAGGCAAGGAAGGGAAACTCAGCCCTCAGGAAGTCCAGGAAGTCATGCAGCAAGTCCAGACCGGCCTGCAAGTGAGAATGGAGGCCAAACGACAGGCCGCAGCGGCGGCGGTGCTCAAAAAAACAGAGGAGTTTCTGGCCGGCAATGCCAAATCCGACGGCGTGCAGGTGACCGGCTCCGGCCTCCAGTATAAGCTGGAAAAGCAAGGCGAAGGAGCCGTGCCCGCAGCAGGAAAACTCGCCATCCTCAATTTTAAAGTTTACACCATGGATGGCAAGGAGGTCGAAAAAAGTCCGGAATCCGGACCGGCCCGCAAGGCATTCCTGACCCTGCCCAAAGGAATACAGGAAGGCCTGGCACTGATCAAAGCGGGAGGGAAAGCTCAGTTTTGGCTGCCCCCCGCCCTGGCCTACGGCGAGTCCGGCCGCCCGCCGCTCATTCCCGGAAATACTGTGATCCGTTATGAGGCAGAGCTGGTGGGGGTTGAAGACGGGCCCAAGCCCAGACCAGAAGGGGCACCGGAGCCCATTTCTGCCACCACCCCGCCGATCAGCGTCGAGATTCCCCAGACTAACAAAGCACCAGCTCCCGCCTCCGCGCCGGTTCCCGCTCCTGATGCGGCCCCGGCCCCGGCCCCAGAGCCTCCAAAATAGCCCCGCTCCCCCGCACTTGCATGAAATTTGCCGTCTGTAACGAGACATGGGGCGGCTTTGGTGCTGACTTCACCGCTGTTTGCGATAGAGCAGCAGCAGCGGGTTACACCGGAATCGAAGTCGCGCCCTTCACGCTAAAGGAGGATCCCTCCACACTTACCGAATCCGAGGCCGCCGCCTTCGGCACCATCGCCCGTGCCGCCGGAGTGGAGCTCGTGGGCCTGCACTGGCTGCTCGTGCAACCTCCAGGCATGCACCTGACCAGTCTTGATGCTGA
>JAYVJI010000208.1:0-1682 GCA_043769435.1 Verrucomicrobiota bacterium | reverse complement strand
CATGCCCATGACCACCCGCCCCATTCCCTCGCGGGAATGGGGCGGGTTTTTTGCCCCTGCAAAAATCCTCTACAATCCACGATTTTCCCACCCCTTTCCCGGAGTTAATGGGTTTTCTCCGGGATCCCCGCGGGTCCGCCGACTGGAGGGTTGGCGGACCCGCACTTTAGGAACTATCTAACATTCAACATTTGTCATCCAATCCCGCTACCTAGTTCTATGAAAATCTTGCCCCATCCCCGTGCCGCGATCTTCACTCTAGCGTTTGCGCTGCTGGCGGGGAGCGCAATTTCCCAATCCACCATGGCTGCCATGTTGGCACCCAAAGAGGGAGAAGTCGCAGGCCCGAAAGATTGGCCTGCCGATCCGACGAAGCACCAGATCGTCATCAAGCGTGAAACCACGGACGCCAAGCTGTCTGCCATGATCACCGCTGCCGAAGCAGCCCCGGTCCCCAAGGAGGCGCTGCACAAAGCGGCACTGGAGGATGCCGGTCAACCGGCCATCCCTCAGGACGACAAGGTTTGGTGGTATCAGGTAAAGCTCGGCACCCGGATTCCCTACAGCATCACCGGCGACGCCATCACCTATTACTCGGAAGTCGTGGCCAGCAATGCCAAGAAGGCTTTCAAAAGCTACGCCGAGCCGTCCAGTCGTCTCGACTATCACGCCAGCGTCAAGTTCCACAAAGAGGTCACGCTCGATGGCAAAACCTTCAAGGATGTCAATGTGGTCACTCTGAAACTCAACTTCACCGCGAACTTCACCGCCGCAGCAACCGCTGATCTGCGCTTCGAGAAAACGCGGGTCGTCGTCCTCGATACGGCGAACAAAGTGCTCCATATTTCCGGCGACGGGCCGACCGAGACGGAAATCAGGATGATGTGACAAAACTACCGCCCCTGTTTCCAACATCAACAATGGACATAGGCATCCCAAAAAATCATGAAAAAAAACCCCCATCTCCGTGCCGCGTTTGCCGCGATTGGCCTCGCCGTATTGTCAGTGTTCGCACCAAGCGCACAGGCCGCGCCGCCGGACCTCACCGCTGCTGGCGTGATCGCCGCGCTCAAGACCGATCCCAATGCTACGCCGCTTTATGGCGATACTTACAACCTTGGGGCCACCGGCCTGCGTGGTTGGATTCATGTCGGTGGCGGCAGCAGCGCGGATGGCACCATCACCGTTCAAAGCCGCCAAATCCTGGTCACTGTGGCGAGCACGCCGGGCAGCGCCGTGCTGGCAGTGGACGACGTGATTCTTGGTGCCATGGCGGGGAGCAGTGGCACCGTTCCGGCCTTCACCAGTGATGCCCGCAAAGCACTTGGTGTGGCGATTGGGAATGCCGAGAAGACCGGGGCCGGCACCCTGCGCGTGAGACGCTGGCGCGGCGGCACCATCACCGATGAGAACATCCCCATGGCCATCATGGGCGACTACACGGACACCGCGCCCTATTCCTGCCCGAAATCCACGGCGATCCTCGCCAACGCCCGTCACAAGCTGGTCGGACAACTCCACGCCGACTCGAACTTCCTGAATGTTGGCCAAGCCTACTCCCGCCCCATCCATGCCTTGGCGTTTTTGGCCGGAGTGCAGCCGGGCTATGTCCACCCGACTCTGCCGACCGCCACTTATAATTATGTGCAGACCCGTTTGCAGACGTATGCCCGCGCGCTGGC
>JAYVJI010000207.1:0-15986 GCA_043769435.1 Verrucomicrobiota bacterium | reverse complement strand
TTAAGATGACCGCTGGCCAACACAGGCGAGACGCACTGTGTTCCTCTCGCCTTTTAAAAACATCACGGCGCGGTCACACCCCCGCGCATCCTCGGCGGGGATTTCGGTGAAGCCACCACCGCTGCTGAGAAACGCGCCAGCCTCTGGCGGGCCGTCATCGCTGCGGTCGCCATTGTGTGGAGTTTCTTTATCGAAGTCGGTGGATTTCCCAAAACAGCCTTCCTGCTGCGCTCCGGCACTGCCGTGCTTTATTTGCTGTTGGAAGTTCGCTGGAAAAAAGCGGCATCGACAGGGCCGCGAGGATCCCTGGCGACCGGCCTGCATTGGGCGCTCATCACGGGTCTGGCAGGGCTGGCACTTGCTGGATTCCGCTACGATCCTCACGTTGGACTGGAGCATTTACTTTACATCGGTTGCTTCGGCCTCCTCATCTTGATCGTCGCCAGTCGCGTGCTTTTTGGTCACAGCGGAGATTCCGATGGATTCTCAAAGCCCTCATGGATCGCGCGCGTCATAGTTGCCTTGGCTTTCATTGCTGCCACCACCCGGGCCAGCGCTGAGTTCTGGCCGAAGATCACCATTTCTCATCACAAATACGCCGCATGGACGTGGGGCACCACCGCAGTGCTCTGGGTCATTTGGCACCGGAAACGCTTCCTAAAAAATGACGTGGCACGAAAAAGCCCTGCGGGCGGACCCGCAGGGCTCTGAATGTCATGAGGGTAATGCCCGGGGGGCGATTACTTTTGGCCTGGGCGCCACTCTTCGGTGGTGGCGAATTTGAAGGCTTCCTCTAGGCCGACCATGTCGGTGCTCGGGCGGAGCGCTTCGAAGGCGGCGGTTTCGCGGCGGAGTTCGTCTTCGCTGGAGTTGGCGGCTTTGACGCTGAGGCCGATGCGACGCTCGACTTTATCGACCTTGATGACCCGGGCTTCCACTTCCTGACCGGCCTTGAGGACATCCTTGACGCGATTGACGTGGTCTTCGCTGAGCTGGGAGATGTGCACGAGGCCGTCGATCTCGCCTTCCAGCTGGATGAACGCTCCGAAGCTGGCGATCTTCGCCACGACGCCCTTCACGAGGTCGCCCACATGGAATTTGCTGTCGATGTCGGACCATGGGTCGTTCTCGAGCTGCTTCATGCCAAGGCTGACTCGCTGGCCGGGCTTGTCGATGTCGATAACGGTGGCCTCTACTTCGTCCCCCTTCTTCAGCATCTCGCTCGGGTGGTTGATCTTCCGGGTCCATGACATATCGGAGACGTGGACCATGCCGTCGATGCCTTCCTCCATTTCCACGAAGGCACCGTATGCAGTGAGGTTGCGGACCTTGCCCTTGATCTTCGTGCCGATCGGGTAGCGACCGTCGATGTCGTCCCATGGATTGGAGTCCATCTGACGGACACCGAGGGAGATCTTTTGCTCTTCCTTGTTAATGCCAAGGACGATGGCTTCCAGTTCCTGACCAAGGCTGAGGACATCGGAAGGCCGGGCGATACGCTTGGTCCAAGAGAGTTCGGAGACGTGGACGAGGCCTTCGACGCCGTCTTCGACTTCGACAAACGCGCCGTAGGCGACGAGCTTGGAGACCTTGCCTTTGACGCGCTGGCCAACGGGGTAGCGGGCTTCAATGTTTTCCCAAGGGTTGCTCTGCATCTGCTTGAGACCCAGTGAGACGCGCTCTTTTTCGCGGTTCACGTCGAGGATCTGCACATTGATGCGCTGACCGATGGTGAGCATCTCTGTAGGATGGTTCAGGCGGCCCCAGCTCATGTCTGTGATGTGCAGCAGGCCGTCCATGCCATTGAGGTCCACGAAGGCCCCAAAATCGGTGATGTTCTTGACTGCGCCTTCGACCTTGTCGCCGATCTTGACCGTATCGAGGAAGCGCTGACGCTGTTCGGCGCGCTCGGCCTCGATGACTTCGCGGCGGCTGAGAACGACGTTTTTGCGCTCGTCGTTGACTTTGACGATCTTGAATTCGTAGACGTTGCCCACGTATTCGTTGAGGTCCTTGGGCGGAATGATGTCGATCTGGCTGCCGGGCAGGAACGCCTCCACGCCGACGTTGACCGTGAGGCCGCCTTTGACGACGCCTTTGACCTTACCTTTAACGAGGCCGCCGTCATGGAATACCTTGACGATTTTCTCCCAGTTTTGCTTGTGAGCGGCCTTTTCCTTGGAGAGAACGACCATGCCTTCGTCGTTTTCTAGGCGGCTGAGAAGGACTTCCACTTCGTCGCCGACCTGGATGTCTTCGTCCTCAAATTCGGAAACCGGGATCGCGCCTTCGGACTTGTAGCCGATGTCGACGATGACGACTTGAGGTTTGATATCGATGATCGTGCCTTTAACGATCGAGTGCTCGCGGAGATCCTTGAAGGATGCTTCCATGAGAGCGAGGAGTTCGCTGCTTGCCATATGTGTTATGTGGTTGGTTGTTTGGTTGTGACGTTGACCGTTACCGATGATTTTGTCTCCATGAGCAGCGCATGTCTGCGCTGCGGCCATACCGGAGACTCCTTCCTGGCCGGACGAAGGGGAGCAGGTCAGTAGAGAAGGATTCCGGCAGCGCAAGGGAAAAGGGACATGCGAGATTGGGGTGGTATGTGCCGCTATTGGATTTCCAGAGTGATGCGGAGGCGTGCTATCGAGCGATTGAAGACGAGCTGAAAGCCCGCAAGGTGCCCGACAGCATAGTGGAGCGAATCACTTCCGCGAGAGCAACAGACTCTCTGCCACCCGCACGTATTTCCGCCTGCGGAAGGAACGAGCCTGCGGAAAGAACGAGCCGTTCTGGAAATCGGGTCGGCACGCTACGGGACTAGCTGGTATTTCAGTTGCCGCAGTGCCGTGCTCCCCCGCGTGCGTTACGTGCTACCCCGCGTGCGCTACGTGTAGGAAGTGTGGCTCACCGTGCTGCCATAACGACGCCGACGGCGGAGAACACGCCGATGACAACACGAAGAAACACCGCGCTGGCGGGATGCTCTGAGATGTAGAACCGACGTTGTGTGTCGCTCAGTAGTGCGCGGCATAAAGCCAACACTATGCAGGAACCAAGCACGACAATGGGTGGTTGCGGACCGTCCGGGCGGGGTGTCGTTGTGAGATGTCTACATTCCGGCAATCGTCCTGCTGGCAATTTTTGTTGCTGGCTTTTTTCTGTGCTACCTCATTTCCCAGTGCGGCTGCGGAGCCGGTGCGTGTGCCTGAGGGAGGCAGGGATTGTCTGGACGGTGGAGGGAATAAGGAGCAGGCGTATCTCAAGCCGGCGTTGGGAAAGGCTACCCGCGAGACTCTCACTGCTGGCCCGGTCTCTGATTTCTGGCGCTTCGACATCACAGCTGCTCCAGGAAATTCGTGGGATGTCCAACTGGCGGTGCCAGTCACCGGGGACATCGCAAAAGGGGACAGGTGCCTGCTTATCTTTTACTGCAGGGCTGTAGAGGGGCGGGATGCGGATGGGTTGGCCTACGGGATGGCGAGTGTGGAGGACCGGTCTGCCGGTTTTCATAAAATAGGGCAGACGGATTTCAAAGCAGGCACCAAATGGGAGCCGGTATTACTGCCATTTGAAGCGGATGCCGCGCTCACTCAGGGGCAGGGGAGTGTTTCCATCCACCTGGGCAGAGAAATTCAGTGTCTGGACATCGGCGGTGTGCGTTTGTTCAACTATGGGGCGGACTATGACCTCGCCCGGCTGCCGCACCCGGCCCTGTCCTATGACGGACGTGAGCCGGATGCGCCGTGGCGGGCGGCTGCGCTTCAGCGCATATCTGCGACCCGGGAGGGACCGTTGAACCTAGAGGTGGTCGATGCCCAGGGAAAACCGGTGAGCGGTGCCGGGATTCACGCGGTGCTGAAGCGGCACGCATTTGGGTTTGGCAGTGCGGTCACCGCGCAGTGGCTCTGTGCGGAGGGAGCAGACGGGGATAAATACCGGAAAATAGTTGATGAATGTTTCAGCCGCGTAGTTTTTGAAAATGATTTGAAGCTCTTTGCCTGGGACCTGTATAAATCCCCGGAGCAGTCAGGAAGCTTCCGCAAGGCATGGCTGGAGCAGTCGCTCGCGTGGCTGGGTGGGCGGCATTTCACGGTCCGGGGCCACTATTTGTGCTGGGCACCATTTGAGCCTTGGTCAGAGAAGCTGAGGGCCACCCCGGAGGTGATCCGGGAAAAGGTGTTTGAGCATATGGACGGGATGCTCCCTGAGATTGGCAGCCGGGTGACGGAATGGGATGCTGTCAACCATCCTGCCGGATGGGAGCCGGGCATTTGCCTCGACAGCGTGCTCGGCGCGGGGTTTTATACTGAGGTTTTTCAGCGGGCCAGAAAGCAATCCTCTCTGCCGCTTTGGATCAATGAAGATCAGGTATTCCGTCCCGGTCGTCAGCAGGAAGAATACTACCGCATCATCCAGAAACTCCTCGCAGACGGCGTGAAGATTGACGGGATCGGGAACCAGGCGCATTTTCACGCCAGCTTTCTGCCCTCGCCGACGGAAATTCTGAAAACCTCCGACCGCTTTGCCGCACTAGTGCCGGCGCTCCAGTTGACCGAGTATGACGTCAGCACCAACGGTGACGAGGCGCTGGCCGCGGATTATACCCGCGACATGCTCATCACCTGCTTCAGCCACCCAGCCTACACGGGCGTGGTGATGTGGGGGTTTTGGGAAGGCTCCCACTGGAAGCCGGGGACAGCGCTTTGGCGGCAGGATTGGAGCGAAAAGCCAGCTGCTAGGATCTGGAGGGAATGGGTCTGCGGGAAATGGCGCACTGACGTGATGCTGAAAACATCGGCGCTGGGTACGGCTGCCAGCCGGGGATTCTATGGCCTGTATGAAATCACCGTGACCCGCGACGGAACCACCACTAGCCATGAGGTCAGGCATGAAAAAGGAGCGGAACGCGTAGTGGTTCGTTTGAAGTAGCAGGATTTGAGCAGCTCAAAGCTACCTGCCGAGAGGTTTTGTGCCGCAGCTCAGCGGATCACTCGCCATCGATCAAGAACAAGCCCGGCCGCAGGTAGTTTAGCCGGAGGCAAAGCCTAGACCACAGTTCCCCCAGAGCAGAGCAGCGGGAGTTCCGGATTTCAGAAAAAAGTGTCCGTTTCGTTACCTTCCGGAAGTGGGATGGCTGTATTCATGGGGTCATAATCCAGATTGGCCCATGTTACTGTCATTTTTATTACGGAAAAGTCACCATTTTCTCAAAGCTTTCTTTCTCAACACCTTTTCTATGCGAGTCCAATTGCGTCTTTCTCTCCTTCCTGTGCTCATTTTTACCGCTGCGTCGGCGGTGTGGGCGGTGCCAACAGCTGTGAATGATTCCTTTACGACCCCGGAGGACACGCCGGTGTCAGGCGGGGCTTTGGCGTCCACCTTGCTGCAGGCGGATTTTGAGGCGGCTTCTTCCGGGGGGATCACCCTGCCCACCAACTGGGACTATACTGATACTGTCCCGGCCGGGACGACAGCTTATCCGGTGGATGCTGCCAGCGTGAGCTGGAGGGCGCCCGCCTTTGATAAAGCAAGTTCCAGTGTGGGGGTCTGGAAAGTGGGTGCCATGCCGCTGCAGGGGGGCGGGGTGGACGGGATCGGGGCGGCGCCGGGCGTCCTCACGGGGATAACCGGGGGCGGCGGGATCAACACAGTGAACACGTACTTGTTCCGAACGAAATTTACTGTCACTGCCGCTCAGGCGGCGATCCCCGGCGGGTGGAGTGCGCGGATCCTGGCCGATGACGCGGCGATCATTCACATCAATGGTTCTGACGCCGGCCGGGTGGGCTGGGATAACTTTACTGGCGGGACGGTAACAATGGATTCGCTCTGTGAGGGCCAGGGCGGCAGTGAGACCGCCTTTACCAACGTGCCACTGACGGTGCCGCTGGTGGCGGGTGAAAACACCATTGCCATAGAGTTGCACCAGAATGCCAATACCAGTTCGGATGCCGGGGTCAGCATTTCATTGATCCCGTCAAACGCGGATCCCACCCAGGGACTCACCTACGCTGATGATGTGAACGGAACAAGCCGGGCCAATGGGGCCAATGGAGCGCAGGATACTGCTGGAAATCCCAATGGGGCGATCAACGTGGTGCTCTCACGCGGATTTGGCGGCGGTGGCGGCGGCAGTGGCAATTTCTGTTCGGGTGGCTGGCGGAAAACGCTCACATTTCCCACCGCCGGGCTGTTGCGCATCACTTGCGACGCCCGTGCCCGGGCACTGGGTGGGCTGGAGGATAATGAATATGCAGAGGCCATAGTGATGCTGGGAGCGAACCGGCTGAGGCCTGTGGGGAGCGTGCTGGATTATCTGGTGAGGCGGGCGGGTATCAACCCGGCTGCGAGCCCCGGTCCAAATGGGGAATCTGATTCCGGCTGGGCGACCTATGTTATCGAGGCGCAGGTCACCGCAGGCACCGGCCAAGTCACGTTTGGAGGATACGCGACAAGGCCCAGCGCCGAGAGTTTTGATTTCGATGAAAACGGGACGGTAAATTTTGATAACATCAAAGTGGAACTGATTGGCAGCGGTGGTTCACTGCTGGACAACGACACGGGCGGCACAGGGACTGTGACCACGCTCAAGGCGTCGGACCCGGCGAATGGCACGGCCATAGTGAATACCAACGGCACCTTCACCTACACGCCCGCTCTCAATTTCAACGGGACCGATTCCTTCACCTACACCGCGACGGACGGCACCGGCACATCCGCGCCCGCGACCGTGAGCTTCACGGTGACCCCTGTGAACGATGCCCCTGCTGGCGTGGCTGACAGCTACAGCACCGTGGAAGAGCAGGCTGTCACGGTGAGCGCGCCGGGCGTGCTGGCGAATGACGCCGATGTGGATGGAAATGCGATCACGGCCTCCGTGACCACACAGCCAGCCAGAGGCACTGTCAGCATGAATCCCAACGGGGGCTTTACCTACACTCCAAATGCCAACTTCAGCGGCACGGAGTCCTTTACCTATCGTGTGAGTGACGGCACCCTTCAGTCCACTCCGGTCACGGTGACCATGACTGTGACCAATACCCCGGACGCACCCATCGCAGTGGCCGACAGCTATAACACTGGCACTGGTGCTGTGTTGACGGTTTCCAGTCCAACTGCCCCGCCTTCGGTGGCGGAAACACTGATCGCCAACGGCGCGGCGGGAGCGGTCTGGAAATACCTTGATAATGGCTCTAATCAGGGAACGGCTTGGATTGAGCCCGCTTTCAATGATGCGGCGTGGAGTTCCGGTCCGGGCGAGCTGGGCTACGGGGATGGCGACGAGATGACCACGGTGCTGTTTGGTCCCGATGCAAATGCGAAGTTCATCACGACCTACTTCCGTCACACCTTCCAGGTCACTGATCCTGCGTCCCTCTCAGGATATAACATCTCTGTAAAACGGGATGACGGTATCGCTGTTTATCTCAATGGCGTGGAGGTAGCCCGTGATTTGCTGGTTGCCGACGCCTCCTTCGACGCTCTGGCCTCGAACGCGATAGATGATGGCGCCAATTTTAGCCGCCTAACACTTCAAGGCAATCCTGTGCTAGTCTCCGGACCGAACACCGTGGCGGTGGAAATACACCAGTCCTCTGCCAATAGCACCGACATCAGCATGGCGCTGACGTTCACCGCCAACCGGACTCCGGCTGGCGGAGTGCTGGCAAATGATGTGGACCCCGATGGGGATGCGCTCACTGCCACCCTCGTGAGCGGACCGGCCCGCGGTAGTCTGACGTTCAATGAGAACGGCACCTTTGTCTACTCACCGGTGGCTGGCTACAACGGAGTGGACACGTTCACCTACACCATCAGTGACGGCGTATCGACGTCTGCGGTGCAAACGGCAACGATCACCATTTCCGCCGGACCGAATCAGCGGCCTGTCGGTGTGGCGGACAGCTACTCCGTGGCAGAGGATGCTCTGAGCAGCCGCACGGCCGCGACCGGCGTGCTGGCCAATGATACCGATGCAGAGGGCGATGCCCTAACAGCTGTACTGGTCTCCACGACCAGGAATGGCGTGCTGGTGTTGAATGCCGACGGGTCATTCACCTACCAGCCTGCGGCTAACTACAATGGCCCGGACAGCTTTACCTATCGTGCCAGGGACACTCAGAACTCCGGTGTCATCACGGTGAGCCTGACGGTGACTCCGGTGAATGACGACCCGGTGGCTGTCGCGGACAACTATGGCGCGGAGCCTAACACGGAGCTGGTGATCTCTGCTGCCCTCGGCGTCCTGAAGAATGACACGGACATCGACAACAGCGCGGCTCAGCTCTCCGCCTTTCTGCTGACAGATCCGCAAAACGGGGTAGTCCAGCTCAATGAAGACGGCTCCTTTATCTACAAGCCCTATCCGGGGTTTGGGGGGCTGGACTTTTTTGATTATTATGTGCTGGATGGGGATGGTTCCTCTATTCCAGCCAGGGTGAACATTTCCGTAAACGGCCGTCCAGTGGCAATGGCGAATGCTTACAGCACGCCTGAGGACAATGCGCTTAATGTTGCGGCGCCGGGCGTTGTGGGTAACGACACAGATCCAGAAAATTCCGCGCTGACGGCGTCGGTGGCTACCATGCCCGCTCGTGGCACGCTGGTGCTGAATGCCGATGGTTCTTTCCTTTACACGCCGGCAGCCAATTATGCGGGCGCGGACAGCTTCACCTATACCGTCAGTGATGGCTCGCGGGTTTCGCTGCCAGCTGCGGTCTCCCTGACGGTGGTTCCGGTGAATGATGCTCCGGTCGTTGTGGCTGAGACTTATTCCGTGGTCATTGATACGCCTTACACCGCGAATGCCGGTGCCGGAGTGCTCCGGAATGACACAGATGTGGACAGCCCCTCGCTGACGGCGATCCTTGTGAGCACGACCTCCAGCGGCGTGCTGGCGCTTGCGGCGGATGGTTCCTTCACCTACTCGCCGACCATAGGATTCAGTGGCTCGGACACGTTTAGCTACCGGGTCACTGACGGTTCCCTGAGTTCCGCGAGCGTGGTGGTTACTCTGAATGTGGCGGTTGCCAGCAATACCGTGGCTATTTCCGAGATCATGTATAATCCGCCAGGAGTAACCGGATTCAGTGAGGAATTTATCGAGATTACCAACACCGGGAGTTACGCCATTGATCTCACGGGGTGGAAATTCACTAACGGAGTGAACTACACATTCCCGGCTGGCCCGCTGCTCAGCCCGGGAGGCTACAGGGTCATACCTGCGGACTCTGCTGCCTTCGCGGCAAAGTATCCCGGAGTGACCGCAGTGACGTCCACCGCGTGGGGCGCGCTTTCCAGCCTCAGCGGCGGCGAAACCATCCGCTTGGAAAATGCCATGGGAGAAAGGGTCGACGCCGTCATCTATGCCAATGAAGGGGACTGGGCGACCCGCCGGATTTCCAATGTCTGGGACGCCGCTAACAGTGGAACCGCAGCACCTGCTCCCTATGGCAATCTGGACACAGATCCAGGCCTAGAGTGGGTCACCAGCGCCAGCCCTGCCTTGAGGCTGGGCTATCCAGGAGGCTCCTCCATTCAGGTGCGGAATATGGCCCTAGGGAATAGCACCGGCACTAACTGGGCGGCAGCGACGCCTACCCCCGGAGCACCTAACGCCTCTGTCGCGGAAGCCAATTCCGCGCCTTTGATCACAGGCGTTAGTCATTTCCCGGCGGTTCCAGGCCCTACTGAACAAGTCGTAGTGAGCGCCAGTCTGCGTGATGAATTGCTCACGGGCGTCACCGGTAGAGTCTCCTACCGCACGTGGCTGGCGACTGGTCAGACCCCGGCTGCCGACTGGACGGACGTCGCCATGAGTGATGACGGCCTCCATAATGACGGAGCGGCCAATGACGGAAACTTTGCGGCCGCTCTGCCGGCACAGGCTAACGGGACCGTGGTTGAGTTTTACGTGACCAGCCGCGATGCAGAGAATAACACAAGGACTTGGCCGACTCCGACTCTGGATCTTGCGGGAACGACATTGGCACAAAATGCCAATTGCCTCTACCAGGTGGACACCCAGCCTTGGACTGACAACCGCCCGCTCTACCGCCTCATCATGACCGGGGCTGATGCCTACGCCTTCGATCCCACCCGCTGGGCATCCTCTACAAATGTGGCGCCCAATTGCACCATGGTGATCCGTCAGGGGCAGGACTATGATATCCGCTACAGCGCCAGTGTGCGTATCCGCGGGAACAGCAGCCGGAATGACCGCCCGCGGAACTGGCGTCTGGATATCCCGGCGGATAATCCATGGAATGGCCGGACTGGATTTACCCTGAACACCAAGTACGTTTACAGCCAGTTTCTGGCCAGTCGACTTTTTGAGTGCGGCGGTATCCCGGTGGAAAAAGCGAACATCGTGGGCATCCAGTTGAATGGGACTAACAATGCGCTCGAAAGCAACGGAGTAAGGACATTCGGCTATGTCGTGGACAGCCTGCCCCGGGGGGGCGATGTGATCAAGGAATGGTTTCCCGGTGATTCCAGCGGTAATGGTTACGACAAAATCCGCGGGACTGCACGCTGGGGCGTGTTTACCCTGCCGGCGCTGAACGCGGGTGGCTTTGTAGGAGGGACGACCACGTCCGGCAGCTACGCGGGAGAGGGCTGGACCAAGCAGACGAATTCCGCGGCCAATAACTGGACGGACCTTCACGCATGGTCTCAGAGCATCAATACCTCCACCGTGGCCAATTTCCACGCTGTCACCGCGACCACGATGAATCACGACGAGTGGGCCCGCTGGTGGGCCATGTGCGCCATCATCAATCACGCAGAGACTAATCCCGCCAACGGTGATGATGATGACTACTCACTCTACTTCCCGTCTGACGGACGCAGCCACATTATTCCCCATGACCTTGATACCTGCTTCTACCTGCAGTCCATCAACCTTGGTGATGAGAATGCGCCAGCCAACGGCACGATTTATCAGGCCACCAATGGTGCATGGCCGCAGGGAGACAATGCCACCCTGCCGCAGATGGATAAGTTCTACCGGAATCCGGTGACCGGACAGAAATACAAGGCCGCACTGCGGGACTACCTCAATACCATCTTCACGAAGCCCCGCTTCGATGCTATGGTGGACAACCTTCTGGACCCTGTCTGGATGGGAACGCAATTCACGCCCAGCGGCGACACGATCCGGAGCCATATCAAAGCCTTTATGGATACGAGGCGCACAACGATCGAAACGTTCCTGCCAACGGTCTTCACCGCCGCGTCCACCCTTCCAGTGCAGAGCGGCTTCCAGCGTTCCACTTCTGCTGCAGACCTCGGTGCGCTGGGAGGCAGCATCGATCCTGCCCGCACAGTGCGGGTGACCGTCAACGACGCCGTGGTCACCACAGATCCGGTGGCCAATACATGGGCCGCCGGCACCGCTGTGACGCTCAGTCCCGGTATCAATAATTTCACCATCAAAGCCTGGGATGAATCGAACGTTGCATTTGAAACCCGCACGCTGAGCATTTGGCTGGACACGGCAGGGACAAATAAGAGCGGCACGCTACCCGGCAGCGAAACCTGGACCGCCGCTGGCGGGCCATACAATGTCACAGCATCAGTCACCGTGCCCAGCGGGGCCACCCTGACCATCCAGCCGGGAGCGAGTGTGCTGATGGCTGCAGGCGCCAATCTCACCGTGGCTGCCGGCGGGCGTCTCCTCGCAGAAGGCACCGCCGCTGCCCCCATCTCCATCAGCAAGGCCCCCGCTGCTGCCAGCAACTGGGGAGGCATCACCATCAACGGGCCCAACCCCGCTCTGGTCCACCTCAGTTATGTGCATTTCGCTGGAAACAACTCCGTGGCGGTGCATACCCAGGCCGGGGCTAATGTAGAACTGGACCACCTGACGTTTGCCAATACCGCAGTCGGTTACCTCTCGCTGGATGCCAGTTCATTCCTTGTGCATAGCTGTGTCTTTCCGTCCTCTACCGCTGGGTTTGAGCCTGTGCATGGCAGTAGCGGAATCGCTGCGGGCGGTCGCGCCATTGTGCGTGATTGCTGGTTTGGAAAAACGCAGGGTTATAATGACACGATCGATTTCACCGGAGGGAACCGTCCCGGTCCTATCCTCCACGTGATCAACTGTGTGTTCACAGGATCTGATGACGATATACTCGATCTCGACAGCACGGATGCTTGGGTGGAGGGGAATCTCTTCATGCACTGCCACCGGAATGGCGCATCACCGGACAGTGCCAGCGGGGTTTCCGGCGGCGCTGACAATTCCGAATACAGTCAGGTCACCGTCATCCGGAATTTGTTTTACGACTGTGACAATGCAGTGACCATGAAGCAGGCAAACAACCAGCCCAATGGGAATTCTGCGGTCCTGCTCTACAATACCATCGCCCGCATCACTAAGACCGGAGGAATAGACACCGGCAGCGGCGCAGTGAATTTCGATGATGATAATGTCGGCGGGGAAGGGAAGGGGATGTATCTGGAGGGGAATATCATCACTGATGTTGAAAATCTGACGAGGAACTATGTTCCCGCGAACAGCAGTCTGGTGCTGAACAATAATCTGCTCCCTGCAGGCGTCCTTCCTGACGGGTCAACCGGCAGCGGCAACACCATGGGAGATCCGCTGCTGAATCTGGCACTCATCACCACTCCGGCCACAGCCACCGAGGCGGAAGTGCGCGCGGCGCTGACGCCGAGGGCTTGCTCACCCGCTCTGGCCACCGGCCTGCTGGGCAGGAACAAAGGCGCCATTGGTAATGCCGGGGGTATCCTGGTGCAAACACCGCCGGCTGGATTCTGGCCTGCTGCCATCAGCCTCCCTGTGGGTCCCGGCGGCAGCTTTACTCCAACTGGTCAAGTCGCATGGACCTACGGTTATGTCACCTACACATGGAGCCTGGATGCAGGTCCAGAAAGCAGCGCGACCCCTGTCGCCACACCGCTTTCCCTAACAGGACTCACCGCAGGTGCCCACATTCTGAGGGTTACCGGGATCAATGATGCGGGGGTTGCTGATGCCTCGCCCACCGTTGTGCCCTTCACCGTTCTTCCGGGTGCGCCTTCCGTTATTCTCAGCGAGATCCTCGCGGATGATGGTGTAAATCCCGACGTCATCGAACTAAGGAACTGGGGCACAGCGCCAGCGGACATCTCAGGATGCACGTTAAGCGATGCGGCTGATCTTCCAGGGAAATATGTCTTCGGTGCAGTGAGCATCCCGGCCGGCGGCTATCTCGCTGTCAATGCGACCGCGCTGGGCTTCAGCCTGGACCGGGGCGGTGAGACGGTGAGCCTGTATGCGCCCGGCGCGGTGCTGCTGGATGCCGTCACTTTCGGCCCGCAAATCCCCGGACGTTCCCTGGCCCGGACCGGGTCTGCGTGGATGCTCTCTACTCCAACTCCCGGCGCGGCAAATACCGGCGTCTGTGATCTCGGCAGCGGAAGCACCCTCCGCATCAATGAATGGCTGGCGACTAACGACTTCATCATAGCGGGAGACTTCCTAGAACTCTATAACCCGGGAACGGCACCAGTGGCTCTAGGCGGCTGGAGTCTGAGCACTAACTTCCGCGCGCTGCCGCAGGAACACGTCATCTCTCCGCTCACTTTCATACCGGCCGGCGGCTTCCTCCTCTTCAAAGCGGATGGTCTCCCTGCTACCGGTGCAGATCACTTGAGCTTCAAGATTTCCAAGACGCATGAATCTCTGACGCTCTTGTCTCCGGATGGGAAAGTGGTGGATCATGCGGTCGTCCTTCCAGGCACTGAAGACAGGTCTCAGGGCCTGACTCCTGATGGCAGCAATGCCATGGCTTACTACACGCTGCCGACTCCTGGCTTCAGCAATGGCACCAACCTTACCGCCGCCACCGCTCTGAGAAACGCACTGCGCATCACGGAACTGATGTATAATCCGGCGAGCGGTCGTGCTGAGTATATTGAACTCCGCAATACCGGGGCCACCCCGCTAGACCTGACTGGGGTGACCTTTGTAAATGGGGTGACCTTCACCTTCGGTGCATTGATTTTGCCTGCCGGCGGGTACACGGTGATCACCAGTGACGCGGCTGTGTTTGCAGCACAGTTTCCCGGCGTGAACATCGCCGGCGTTTACACGAACAGGCTCGACAACGGCGGTGAGCAACTCCGTTATGAGATCGCGGGATACCCCATCGGCATCCTCGACTTCACCTACAATGACGCGTGGTATCCATTGACGGATGGCTCCGGAGCTTCACTTCAGATCGTGGATGATCTCTCCGCACCGGGCACATGGGGAGACAAAGTCAGTTGGCAACCCGGCGCTGCCAGTCCTGGCTCGGGCACCGCATTTGGTGTGCTCGCTGGAGATGATCAGACGGTGATCTCACCGGCCACGGCTTCCATTGACGGCTACCTATTCCCCGGCACTTATAACACCGCCGCCATCATTGTCTCATGGAGCACAGTCAGCGGCCCCGGCACCGCCAGCTTCACGGCCCCGGCGAATCCTGATACCAGTGTCAGCTTCAGCGCGCCCGGTACCTATGTGCTCCGCCTGACCGCTACCGCGCCAGACACGACGACGGTCTCCGACACCATCACGATATACGTGGAGGAAGCTTACGCGGCATGGGCTGCCCGCATGCTCCCTGTGGATCAGCGCGGCGCGGGCCTTGATACGGATGGTGATGGCCTGCCTAACCACGCAGAGTTTGCCTTGCGGCTCAACCCTCTGGCTTCCGATGCTGCCAGCGCCACGACAGCCAGACTCGTCGGTGGTCATCTTGAAATGAGCTACCGCGTCAGCGCCGCCGCCGCCGGGGTGCATGTCATTCCACAGATTGGCAGCATTCTCACGGGCTGGTCCAGTCTGGTGTCGGATGTCACGGTCACCAGCACGGGGACAGATGTCACCGGTGCATGGCGGACCTACACTGCGCGGGATACCCGTCCTGTTTCCTCAGGACCGCGTCGCTACTTGCGGCTGAGAATTTTGTGCGATTGATGAATTGCGTGAGGTGTCCGCTGGCAGCAGAGGTGCCTCATGCACTGGAAAATCATCGCCATTGGTAAGCCTGCGCTCTCGTGGGCCAGAGAAGGCATAGCAGACTATCTCCAGCGGCTCACCCGCATGGCACGGGTGGAAATGGAGTATCTGCGGGACGGGACTGCAGAGGAAGTGGACGAGCGCCTGCTCCGTGCCTCTGAGGGCTGCCGCCGCATCGTCCTAGACGAGCGCGGCAGCACACCGGACACCATGAGCCTGCGGTTGAAACTGGATGCTTGGGAGATGCAGGGAGTGAAGCGCGCAGCCCTGCTGATAGGGCCGGCGAATGGACACACCCCGGCCATGCGGGCTGTCGCAGACGATATCTGGGCGCTGAGCCGGCTGACGTTGCAGCATGAACTGGCCCTTACCGTTTTGCTGGAACAGATCTACCGCATTTACACGATCAAGCGCGGGGAGCCTTACCACCGTTAGGCATGTTGGAAAAGCGGCTCCTAGCTGACTGCGGAGAGCTTGCAAAGCAAAGGATTCCAGTCCATGGCAAACCATGCCTTCCCGACGTCATTTTCTCTCTGCCTGCGCAGCCACCGTGCTCTGCCCTCATGCCGTGCGTGCGGATATCAATCACCTGCCCATGTCTGTGGCCTTTAAAGGAGCAGGGAAATTCGCCGGGATCATGGCCAGGGCAAGGCAAGAAGAATGGAGCCGGCTGCCCCTGAGCCAGCGGATGGATAAGATAGGACGTGCCTTGCTGGGCGTTCCTTATGTGGGATTCACCCTGGAGATCGATGACCGCATAGAGTGCCCTTCCGTGAATCTGGACGGCCTTGACTGCTGGACGTTTTTTGAGGCCGTGCTGGGCATGGCCCGGATGCTGGAGCGGCCAGGCACGGGCGGCACGCAGGAGGAGTTGCTGCGGGAAATCCAGTGGACCCGCTACCGGGGCGGCCGCTGCACTGGTGGCTACCTTGAGCGTATTCACTATTTGAATGAATGGTTCATGGAC
>JAYVJI010000206.1:0-2375 GCA_043769435.1 Verrucomicrobiota bacterium | reverse complement strand
TGAGGTCCTTCTCAAATGTGTAGCCGTAGTTGATGGCCCAGTCATCATATGGGCCCACGCTGATCATGCCGTAGTCGCCCTGCGGTGTCTTCTTGTCAGCGACCACATTGATAGGGATGTAGTCCATCACGGAGGCCGTGAAGGGCTTCTTGCCCTTCACGTCGGGGCCATTGATTTCCGCATAGGTGTAGAGCGCAGAGGCCTTGAAATTATGCCGTAGCCCCAGGGTGTGACCCACTTCATGGCAGACCAGATCCGCCATGAGCGGCCCCAGGAAGTCCTCAGGAATACCGTCGATGAGCTGGTCACCGGATGGAGCTTCCCCGTCCGCCTGAGCGATGGCCATAGCCATATCCATGAGGGCGAGCCCGTGGCTTTTCCAGTTAGCTGCCTGACAGAATCCATTCCACTGCGAAGTCTTGCCTGCCAGTCCGTCAAACTCGTGGGTGCCGGACATCGGGCCGTTGGCCATGGCTCCGGCCAGCGCGTGTCCACCCAGGAGCGGCAGTGGCTCGCGCTTCACGCGGTCCAGCACTTCCGCCCGGTGCTCAGGGGCCGCCAGCCTCACCCGGGCATCCCACTGAGGATTCTCATGCAGCCATGCCAGCATCTCAGGGGTGGCCCCTTCCATGGCGATCTGCGGGATGATTTCGTTATACTGTTTCCACCAATGCCGGATCCAGCCATCTGTCAGGATGATGTCAGCATCTAGGATCTGACCCGTGAGCGGATGCACCCGGCTGGGTCCGATGGCGGTGCCCTCGCCATTGGAAAGCCAGCGGATGAAGTTGTAGTTCACGTCTTCCGGATCCTTTTCCATGTGCTCGCCGCTGCCCGCGTCTTGGAAGCGCACTTCCATGGCATTGATGAGCCCCACTTTCTCAAACGCCTTGTTCCACATCAGGACACCTTTTTGCACCCAGCGCCGGTAGCGGATGGGCGTAGTATGCTCGAGGTAAAAAATGATGGGATGCTTTGGCGGGCTGAGCTTCAGACCGGGGTCCGCCTTCTCCAGATGCCAGCGGTTGATGAAGCGCATCTGCGTTTCCTCCGGCGTGAATTTCCCGAAATCCGTGTAGGACGTGGTGAAGAAGCCCACCCGTTCATCCGCAAGCCGCGCGGTGTAGCCGGTGTTCTCAGGGATGAGGCTGAAGCTGTAGTGGAATGTCCTCAGCTGTCCGCCCTGCGCCGGCACTTCCACGGCTATCTCCACATTGTTAGTGAATGCCTTCGCGGTCGTTACCTTGTAGAGCGCTTTATTTATCCCGGCGGCTTCCTCGCCGAAGAATTTATCCGCATGATTCAGAACCAGATCATCCAGATCGATCACCGGCCCGCCGCCGGGCACGCGGGTAACGATGGGAATGTCCAGCAGCACGCGGTCAGTGAAGAGCCGCTTGATGCTGTCCTGCGAGGCCTTGTCGCCCGTGCTCCGGATCGCGAGGTTAGGTGTGACCAGCGCCAGCCGGTCGTTATATTGCCGCCAGTAAAAATACAGCTCACCTGCCTGCAGCCCTGCATAGGCCTCGCCGCTGCTCACAGTGAGCGCGAGATAGTGGCGCTGCTCTGCGAATTTTTCAGGTAATTCTGCATAGATTTGCTCGTCTTTCCCACGGGACCACAAGGTGTAAAAACTCTTGCCGCTCGAGACCACTTTTTCGAATCCTGCCAGCACCTTATCAGGGGGGGGCAATTCCGGCACACCTCCCGTGTCTGGCTTCGGCGTCACCGGCACCGCAACGGTGACGGGACCCTGGGCTCCTGTGGGCGGTGCCTGGAGTGGATTTTGGGCATGGAGCAGAGCCGCCAGCCCAACCAGTGTGGTCATTATACTGATTGTCGTTGTCATAGTCATGAAGAGGTGAAACATGGAAAATCACAGCCAAACATGGCTGGAAGTGCGTCCTGAGTGGACGCCACCGACCATCTGGGCAAGGATGAAAGTCGGTACTATTCCGCCCGTGGCCCGTCGCTCCGAGCCGGGTCAATAATATTGCCGCAGGCACTCTAAACCACACACCGCTCGCTACGGGCACGGAACCACAGAGACAGGCAAGGACAGCAAGGACAAAGTGTCACTGGCAGCGCGGTCTCATTTTCCTAGCAGTTCGCGGATCTGGTCCAGTGTTGCGGGGTCCTTCTTGGGGCGGCTGCGGACGTAGCGGGAGACGGCGGCGGAGCTGGCTGCATCGCCTTCCTGAAGGAGGGGCGGGGACATGTCTTGGGACTGTGCTTTGGCGGCGGCGGCGTAGTCGCGGGTGGAGGCGGTTTTATCTGCAGCGTAGTAGTCCCGAGTGGAGGCGGCCCGGTCGTTGTCGGGACTGGTGCGGGCGTTGTAGGCGCGAACGCCGTTGCGGAATTTTTGGTCGGTTTCC
>JAYVJI010000205.1:0-5243 GCA_043769435.1 Verrucomicrobiota bacterium | reverse complement strand
ATTAGCCGGGGGTTGAGCGAGGCACGAGCGACACCCCCGGAATGCCGTCCCGCGCATCATTCGATCCCGAAGGGATCGCAGCGCCGCCGGGGAAACGCGACTCGTCTCGTCATGCCAGAGACGCTGGCATCCCCCCCGGGATGCGGGATCTATCCGCACGGTGGTCCGGTGGTGTCGCTACGCTCAACCACCGGCTAATCGCTATGAACCCTCCGGGTTCAATTTTTGCTCGATGACGTCGGAGCTGAGCATCAAACAACCACCGGCTAGTAGCTATGAACCCTCCGGGTTCAGCCGATCCACCGAAAGGCTCCGAATCCACTGAGGTCGTCCACAACCCATTGGCTAATAGCTCTGCATCCCCACTCCAAGGTTCAACCACGCATCCGTTAATCCTCATGACTAACGTGTGTGTAACCATCTCATGACCAACGGCTCGATTCTTCACGAGTTCCTCCTTGTTCCACATCCAAACGGGCGCGGGTTCTCCGTGAGAAACGGGACTCGAAAACTGAAACTCAAACAAAGCCCACGTCTAGACCTGACCCTCTGGCGCCCATTCAAGGCACAAATAAATTTTGCATGACGCCCCAAGGCATCG
This sequence comes from Verrucomicrobiota bacterium, assembly GCA_043769435.1. GTDB lineage: Bacteria > Verrucomicrobiota > Verrucomicrobiia > Verrucomicrobiales > V1-33 > JAYVJI01. The sequence continues at coordinate 4,642 of JAYVJI010000205.1, read as the reverse complement.
CTCCGCTCAGCCCTTGGCTATAATCTTCCGGCCCTTCAGACCGTGCTTTCTCATGAGATGTACCCGCCGAGACAGCCTCTCCAAATAAGCAGGAAATGCAGTGGGCATTTTGGGCGACTTTTGCACCCCCAGTGGCGGACTGATCTGAGCCCACTGTCGGCCAAGGGTGCAGTTGGCTAGGGAAACCTGCCATGCAAACCGCCCTGGATTCATCCGTTCTTTTTCTGCTGCTTCGTAAGCAAACTGGCTGGGAGGCTTGGCGGGCTTGCCTAGAAGCGTCGGCCAAGGAAGGCGAACTAATTAGAACGGAACTTCCTCATCGGCGAGTTCGAGGCCGGTGGGCGGTGTGGAAACGCGGGGCTCCATGGCTGCGGGCAGGGTGGAAAAGGCGGCTTCGAGCGCGGCGGTGTCGAGCCATGCGCCGACGACGACGGCGACGGGCGGGAGGCCTCCCTTCCCGCCGAGGGACTGGTAAAGTTCCTCGGCGCCGGGCATGGAAACGAAGAGGGTCTCGGCTTCTGGCCGGACATGCTGAAAGTTGACCAAGGTTTCCGGGGCGTGGCGGAAGCGGACGAGGCCTTTGACGCGGGCGACGTTTTCCGGCAAGCTCATCAGCAAATCGATGAGCGCTTCTTTTTCCACGACGGGCGGAAGTTCCGCGGAGAAGCTGGTGAAGTGCGTGTGGTCCGGGCGCTGGGGGGCGATGGGATTTTGGAAGAGTTGGCTGCGGGCGGGCAGACCCGTGAGGGGATCCAGCCGCGCGGGCGGGCTCTGGTCCCACGGAACGCGGAAGCGGCGGGGCGCGGGCGCGGGAGGTTCTTTGGCGAGGGCGATGAGTTTCGCGGCCAGCTCGGCGGTGGTGATTTCTTTGGCGACGGGAGCTTGCCAACGGATTTCGCGCAGGGTTTCCTCCGCTTCTTCTTTGGGTAAATCTTCGGCGCGGTTGCAGCAGAGGTGGGTGGCGGTTTGAAGTTGCCAGCGTTCGATTTCATTGCCCACAGCGCCGCGCTTTTGCCAGCGCCGCACGTCGACTTGCGCGGCATGGAGGGGGGAGCGAAAGCGAGCGGCATCGTTGCGACTTGCGAGGAGGCTGATCAGCTCCGTCATGTCGGTGGTGCCGTTGGCTTCGATGATGAGCACGCCGCCGGGCGCGACGGGGATCGATGCCACAGATTGAAAGAAATCGAGCTGGGTATCGCAGCACACGCAGGAGCCGGTGAGAGCCGTGAATTCGGAAACGAGCGGGCGCAGGCGGACAGTGTCCACCTCCGCGTTTTCGTAATCATTCAGGATCAGAGAAACCGGCACGCCGGCCTGCTCGAGCAGCGGAATGAGCCCCTCGATGAAGGTGGTTTTGCCTGCTCCGAGGAAGCCGCTCACAAGCAGGAGCGGGTGGCTCACGGCGGGCGGTGCGGTGGTTTCCCCGCAGGTGGATTCCGGTAGTAGGTCACTCATGGGCGGGAGGTGGTGCGGGTGCGGCGAGGCTGATCTGCCGGCGGCATTCGCCGAGGAGAAAGTCGGTATCGGTGAAAGGGACGTAGTCCACATCCTGCCAAAGCACGCGGCGGTCCGGCGCGAGGAGGAAGGTGCCGTGGACGACATCGGGCGCGGGGCCGAGTCCGTCGCAGGCCCCGTAGGCGCGGGCGGTGGCGCCGCCGGCATCGCTGAGGATGGGCACGGGGAATGGTTCTTTGGTGACGGGGTGGCGCGTTTTGGCGGCGTCTTCTACGGTGTCGCTGGAAATGGCGGCGATGCGGATGCCGAGGGCGGCATAGTCCGCGCGACGGTCGGTGATTTGGCCGAGTTGATAGAGGCAGCGGTCGCATTGGTAGCCTTGGAAGAAGATGCAAAGCGTGTAGGGGGCGTCGGGAGCGCCGGGGCGATGGAGGGTGCCGGTGCTGTCGGGTAATTGCCAGTCCGGCGCGGTCCATGCGGGACGCTGCGGAGCGAGCGTTAAGGGGGACGGCGGAGGCGGGAGGGGCGCGCCTTTGCTGAGTTGTTCCCACTGTTCGCGGCGGAGGGGGTGGAGGTGGCGGCAGCGGGCGATGAGCGGGCGGGCGGCGGCCACGTTCCCGGCGGTGAGATGCGCGGCGGCGGCGAGTTCGTCGCAAAAGTCCATGCACGTAATAATAGGGGGCGTGGTGCGCAGGAGGGCGCCCCGGTATTCTGGGCCGTCGATGGAGTAGGGCGCGGTCCACTGGCGGCTGGAGTCGTCGAGGGCGGCGAGGGCGGCGGTGCGTCGTGTGTGGGCTTCGGTGAGGCAGGCGTGGGTGGCGGTGAGTTCGCGTGCGAAGGATAACGTGTCTTGCAGGGCCGACGAGCCGAGGGCGAGGGCGTGCCAGCGGCGGGCCTGTTCCTCCGGCAGGGTGGTGGGGGGCAAGAGCGGGCCGGCGGCGACGGTGCGGATTAAATTCCACTGTTGCGCGCCAAGCAGGGCTTCACAAAGGCCAGCGCGTGCTGCCTGAGCGAGGCTGCCGCCCGCCGCCCGCTGGGTGACGTCGGCTTCATCGAGGGCATTGCGCCACGGATGCCGGGGGGCGGTGATGCCATCGAGCGCGAGGTCCACGGCTTCTTGGTGCAGGCCGGCGGCGCTGAGGGCGGCGATGGTGTTTTGGAATTGCTCGGCTACGCCGGGCCAGTCCGCGAGGGGGCGGAGATCGCGGTGCTGGAACTGCTGCTGGAGTCGGAGAGCGCGGAGGAATTCGCGCGCGGCGGGCACTTTTTCACCGCAGGCATGAAGGGCTGCCGCGTGCAGGCGCACCACGCGCGGGATGTCGCCGAGGGCCGGGAGCAGAGAGCGGGCGGTGCGCAGGGCTTCCGGCGCGCGGCCCGTGCGCAGGGCGAGCACGATGCGCCCGGTGAGCGCGGGATGCTGCGGCGCGCTGGCGGCGAGGCCGGCATAGAGGGCTTCCGCTTCGTCCGCCGCATCCGGCAGACGGTCGTGGCGCACCATTTCCATGAGATGGGTGGCACGGAGGGCTTGGAGTTCCACGTCCTGCGGGTGGGCGGTGCTGAGGGCGCGCAGGGCTTCGCGGTAGCGAGCGCGCCCGGCGGCGGTGGCGGCATTGCCGTCCTGACAATACTCCCGCAGGAGGACGGCGCGGGGCTGCATGTCCGCAAAGTGAATCGCCTGCGGGCGCAGCGCGGCCTCCGCGTAGTAGCGCGCACGCGGGTATTCATGCTCCAGCAAACAAAGGGAGAGACCGTAATCCACGGCCGCGGACTGCGGCGCGTGCGCTCCCGCCGTGGCAAAGGCGCGGTGCGCTTCCGTGAGCCAGCCGGCATACCACAAAGCCATGCCCTGCCGCCACCAGCGGATGGCCTCGGCATTCATCGCTGCGGCCCCGGGCGGCGGAGCCACCAGCTCGACAAGCGCGGCGGGCTGTTCCGGCCCGCGCCGCTGGAGCAGGGTGACCACTGGGCCGTCCGGTGCCAGCCATGCCTCCGGCACCGAGGGTTCCGGCTCTGCGGCAGAATAAGATGGAGCCACCATGCCGCACAGGAAGGTGAGCAGCACGCGAAGTAGGGCGAGTCTGCGGGAGGTGGCGAGGGCGGTGGGGAGGAATGTAAATAATCCCATGATGGTGTTAAAAATAGCGTTAGCAGCGGGACCGGCAGCGGGTATGAGACGGAAATAGACGAAAATACGAGCTGTAGTGGCGGTTTCAATTAATGCAATTTATTTGCAATTATCATGGAGTTTCTTTGTGCTCGCTGGGCTTGGCGGAGACTCCGTAATACAAACAATACAAAAGCGAAATCCTTGCACTCCTTACTCTTTTGCCTCACCTTCCAGTCATGCAAGCCACGCTCACCAGCAAAGGTCAAATCACCATCCCGATCGAAATTCGCCACGGTCTCCATTTGCAAGCCGGAGACGTCTTGGATTTTGACGAAGCCGCCCCATTTTTGAAAGCCACCAAATCCATTTCCCCGCAGGCTTGGGAGACTTTCGGCAAAGCAGCCATCGATCCGTGGCCGGAAATGGATGTTCTCACCGTCATGGATGAACTACGGGGCCCCGTGGAACTACCCTAAATGAAACCTGAAACCCGCGAGCCCATCGCCCAACACCTCAACGCTGCCCCTTCTCCGGCCTCTTCAGAAAGCCACTAACAAGCAGGGGCTTCGTCGTTACTGGAAGCCTCAGACATCGGTGATCACATGGCGGGAGGATTCTTCGCGTTCGGCGGCGGCTTCGGCGTAGCGCCGGGCGCGGGCGCTGAGGATGCTCGGCTCGCCATCGCTGCTCTCCACGGCGCAGGCACAGTCGGTGCAGCAGGTGAGGTCTTCCATGAGGAAGCCGCGCTTTTGAAAGTCGGCGAGGGGCTCTTCGTCGGCCTTGCCTTGAGACGGCGGACGATGGCGCGGGCGACGACGCCGAATCGACTCCGGAATTTATAGATGAAGCAGAACATGCTCCCACGGTGGCGGAGCAGCGGGCCACAGTAAAAAAGGCCGGGCGTGGTGGTGCTCTCATCGGCTTCCTCACTGAAAACGGGCAATCCGCCTTCGATGGCAAAGTGCTCGATGATGGCGGTAGGGCTGCCGGTGAAACCGGTGGCGAGGATGGGTTGGGTCCCGATGACGAAGGGGATGTCGTCTTGATCGAAGATCGCCCATTTATTGGCTTCGTAGGCGA
>JAYVJI010000204.1:0-3464 GCA_043769435.1 Verrucomicrobiota bacterium | reverse complement strand
TCGTTTGTGAATCCTTGGGCTCGGGCGACCAGAGCATAATTTTGAGAAAAGGTGGCATTCACGAAGGCCAAAAGGGATTCTGGTGGCAACATGATCGGTTTTTCCTTTTCCCGACACACTTCCACGAGCAGGATCAACACTTTGCGCGTTCCCACCCCACTTTGTGCACCCCTTCCGCCGCGCCCAGCCCGGGCACACATCGACTGGAGTTTTTTGCGGAGGTGGAATGGAAGGGCGCGCTCACCGACTGGGATTTAGTCCAGAGCCTCGCCGACCTTCACCATTGGTCGGAATCTGCCATAAGAGAACGTTTCAGCTACACCGACAACGCGGGTGTCAGCCTAGCAATACTCCGCGTATACCGCATTAGCGAGCCTTGGCTGTTTCCCGACGAGCCAAAGTTCGGCGGCTGCAGATCGTGGCTCAACCTTCCCCCGGTGCCTGAAAATATAACCCTCACCCCAGTCATCCCGGATACCCGACATCAGGAAATAAGCGCCATGCTGCGCGGAAGGCTGTCAGCCAGCCGTCCAGCCCCGCCCAGCCCGTTGCCGGAAAAATCGAACTGTCGTCCGCGCGGGCATTTGTTTTGAAACTGCTGCCGTGTCTGATCTTTATGGCATGGCTGCCGTTCTGAAGGCTGACGGAAACGCCGTCGCCGGGCGCAGCGCTGGCGGTCCATGGGAGAGGGAAACACCTTGCGCGGTGTGACGCTGAATGTGCGCGGGTCGTTTCCCTACGGTAACGGGGAAATGGCGACCCCACTAAGGCTCGCTGCTGTTCGCGCACCCGCTAAGGCGCGCTTTTTTTCTGTGGCAGGCGTGTGTATGCCGTGCGAAGTGCGGGCCATGTTCCATATTGCTCGACTCTCCCGTCCGCTCCGGCTGTTTTATCTGGCATTCACGTTGTTTTTGACCATCCCGTCCCCGGCGCGGGAAAAGACCGGCGGCAAGTGGGACCCGGGTGTGCGGGCAGACCGGGCGATGCAGTTCTTTAACAGGATGCAGGCGGAAATCAAAGACCGCACGGCGCGCCTGACGGCAGAGGGCGCGGTGGCTCCGGCTCTGGCGCTACCGTTCATCGCGTCCGCCAAGGCTGCGGATGAAAAGATGGCAGCGGAGTGGCGCACTTTTATAGAAGGCCGTATGGCTGATGTGCCGACCACGCGATGGATCCTGCGCGGGCTGAAGGAACTGGAGCAGGCGCGCAAGGCGCTGGCGGCGGCGGAAAAACCGGCGGCAGCAGAGTGGAACAAAAAGCACAAGAACGGGCGGAAGGAGGTAGTGCTCCCGCCGGAGGCCCAGGCCTTTCGCTATGAGATGGATGTCAACGCGAGGAATCTGGGCGTCATTCTGGATAACAGTCCCAGCATGTGGCCCTCACTGCCGTCCATGCGGGAGGAAATCAGCAGCCGTTTTGCCGCCGCACGCTTTGTGGAGGTGGCTGGCTGCAAACTGGAGCTTTCCGATGCGCGCTGGGGACCGTATGCCGAATGGTATTATGTGACCATGCTGGAGGAGCGCAATCCCTTCGACCCCAAGTGGTTTTTGCCGCAGATTCCGCAGGACGATATTCACTACCACATGCACAGTTGGAAGCATGGGGTGCTGGGGGCTTTCCGCAGCATGATCGAGCTGATGGAAGTGGATGCAGTATACTGGTTCTGCGATTTTGATGACGACGTGGATCCACACGCCGTCCGCGCGCTCGAAAATCTCATTCTGAAAAACAAAGTGCGGCTCTATGTCCACACGGTGAAGTCCAATCCCCCGCTGGCGCTGGCAAATTTGATAAAGAAGTCCGGCGGCAAGCTGACCAAAGCCCAGCCGGTGGTAAAGAAGGTGACGGCGGAGGACTTGGCCGCGCTGGAGGTGAAGCCCATCACGCAGGAGAATGTGGAGGCGAGCCTTAATAAGCTGGCCCGGTTCAGCGGCATCGTCACCTCTGTTGTGGAGGTGAAGGACATGCGGTTGATCTATCTTTACCCTGCGGAGCAGGGGCTGCTGATCGAGATGCCGGAGCGGTTTTTTTCTTTCCCCGCAGGCAGTGACCATGCGGAGGTGCTGCGCAAGCTTTTCGCCCCGGGCCGCAGCTTTCATGTGACAGGGCGTGTCACCTCGCAGGATCGGTCTGTCACGCGCCTGCGCGTGGAGGAGCGGGAGTGGCTGACCTGGGCGGACCAGCCCGCACCCACTCCTGCTCCTGCTCCCGCACCCGCTCCTGCTCCTGCTCCTGCTCCTGCTCCTGCACCCGCGCCCGCGCCCGCACCCGCGCCTGCTGCGTCTCGGGTGAGGGATTATCGTGACGGGCACTTAGTGATCCAACTCACCGAGGATAAAATCGGCGAGTGCATCATAGCGAAGAATAAAGTGCATTTCGAGGTCACAGTAAAGTCCGTGGAGCGCATGGAGAAGCTGAACCATGTGGTGCTCCGTTTCGACGGCACCGCCCTCTGCGCTCTTTGTCAGGCCGCCAAAGTGACCTCCGTCTTTCCCGGCGCAGATCTGCACCAGATCATCCAGCCCGGCGATGTACTCCGCCTGCGCGGGACCATTTCTCTGTTTCGCGGCGCGCCGCAGTTGATCCTGACCTCTCCTGATCAGTGGAAAATCTTGGAAAAAGATCGCCTCGTGCCCGGCTCACCGGGAGAGCACGCAGTGGAGCGAGCCGTGGAGATAGACGTGCCGCCCGCGCCGCCTCAGCCGGAAAAGAAATAGTCGCCGCAGGATGGCCGTTTTGTGAGGGGGCGCCAGCCATCGCGTGCCCCTCCGCCCGCTGGATGACCGTTGGCACCACCATCCCCCTCGTGTTTTCCGCTCACTCCAGCTCGCACCGGGCAGGATGCGGCGCATGAATTCATCGAGGAGCGGCACGGTAAAGGCGGTGTCGCCGTGGTTGGGGCTAGTCGCACAATATATATAAGTTCTGCGAAATTTGAGACTACGGCCAAATCTTGGTGAATACTACAGTGATGAATTTTCCCGGAATGCCTTCGGTCTGCGATACCAGTAGTAAGGGCGGCGGTTGGTATGGCCGATGGCTATGATGACGATGCGATCATTCCAGATCATGTAGATGTAGGCGACGTAGTGGCGCTTAAAACGAGGGAGATTTTTCGGCGCACATCATATCGACGGACGCGGCACGCTTCCGGCCTTCTCTGGAAGCTGCCGATAGCTAGGCGTAGGCGGTGCTCAAAATCGTCGGCAACTTCGGGGTCATCAGCAGCCAAAAAGAGGAAGGCTTCGCGTGCCTCATCTCTCGCATCTTCGTGAAAAACTATCGTCATCGGTATGGCATATGCCTTAGCGGTCGAGCGTTTCGTAGTGGCCCGAGGGGTGTGACCGCGCCGTGATGTTCTTAAATAAAAGGCGAGAGGAACACAGTGCGTCTCGCCTGTGTTGGCCAGCGGTCATCTTGACTGCTTCGGCTCGCGGTCGAGACGACCGCGAGCCGCCACAGCC
>JAYVJI010000203.1:0-2802 GCA_043769435.1 Verrucomicrobiota bacterium | reverse complement strand
GTTGATCAATGTGCATGCGCTGACTGCTAATTCACTAACATATTTGTACAAGTGACAATTTCGTCACATTCGAAATTACATCAGGCGGCGGTCACACCCTGGTGGACTATCTCAGGATAAAAGGGGATCCTGCCCTATCTTCATGAGAAGCTACGCTTAGCACTTCGTCCCAAAGAAAATGATTCTGCGTTGTATAACTGGATTCAGTTTAAGTATTGCAATTTCATGGTTCATGACTGTTAAGTTGAACCAAGGAATAGCAGTGGTCCAAAACTCCAAAGCGGTGGAAGAAAACTCCGAAAGGCCAATTGCGCCCAATGGTATTAATGTAGAATTAGAAAGCACCGGCCAGCTTGAGCACATCGAAATATTTGACTCTCTCTCCCAAAAATCAACCAGCGCCGCAATTGATTACTTAATTGCTTCCAGCCATGTAAAACCCATTTATGCCACTACTGCTCTAGAATGTTTGACAAATCTTAAAGTTCGTGGAAATCCATTGGAGGCTGCGAAGGGAGCCTTAAGAGTTTTGCCAGGGCTAGGAGGACAGTTATTTGCGCTCGCGTGTCTTAAAAAAGAGGCGGCCAGTAACCCAAAAAAGGTATTGAAGCTTATTTCATCATTGAAACTGATTCAGTGGCAGCGTCGTTCAATCTTGGAATCCATATTATTAGGGGGCGGGGTGGAGGAACCCGATTTCGATTGGATACTGACGGAATATAAAAGCGATTTGCATTTTTCCCGGATTCGCATCGCCTATCTTACGGCTGCCCGTCCTTTTCAACCTGAACAGACAATGGATTTCTGGAGCAAGCTTCCAGTATCTGAGCAGCGCAGGAGTACAATGTTTTTCCTAGCCACCCCATTGACTCATATCAAGGATAACGTTGACGCCGTTAAATCAAACAGCGATGAACAAGTTCAATGGGCTGCACTTTCAGGCCTTGGCGCAGCAGCTGCTAAAAGAAACATGGAACGAACAGGGCTACTCGAAGTACAAAAAGCCCTTGAAGGTCGAGCTTATGATGCTTTCTTCCAAAGTTTCCTACTTAATGCCACTAATTTAGAGGAATCCTTCAAAACCGTAATTCTTGAACATGCTTCAGATCAAATGAAGTCCGTAATCAAAAATAGAAGCCGATGAAGAATATTGCTCTTATAACAATCCGCAAAGGACTGGAAAATACTTCGCGAGTTCTGGCAGCAATGCTTGAGGCCCAGGGATTCGTAGTGGAATACTTCAACTATAAAATAAGGCCAAATACTCAAAAGGCTAGCATTAACAAGACTGGAGGGAGTTTTAATTCAAGGCAAGAATTTCTCACTAAAGGACAGGCCTTTCTTTGATTCGCTGACGGGGAAGCCGAAACGGATAAAAGGACAGGCCTTTCTTGGATTTGGCCTTTCTTGGATTTCTTGGATTTCTTGGATTCTTGGGATTCTTGGATTCGCCCGCGTGAGGTGGACGCACATTTTGCGCATGGCCGGGTGCGCAATTGGTTTGGAGGTTCGTCGTGTGCGGGAATTTAGGAAATTTAAGAAAGGCCTGTCGTTTAGCAAGCCCGTCATCCCCTGAGCAAGGCGCCCGTTCTTTGGGGGTGGCTGCGGTGCTTCTATTTCGCCACCATCAGGCGCAGGAAGCGGCCGGGTGCATTGAGCGGGACGGTGGCGGTGCGGCGGCCATTCGGGCCAGTGGTGGATTGGGTGACCCCGGTGGTCGTCCAGTGCGTCAGGTCGGTGCTGGTTTCGGCTTGGCAGGTGAGGCCGGGTTTGTCCGCGGGGAAACTCAGGCTCAGCGTGCTTCCGGTGAGCACCGGCACGGGCATTTGGCTGCGCTGCGGGACCGCGGGGTCGAGGTCCAGGGCGTAGGCCAGGAGCAAGCTCACGCCATCACCGTCCGGGTCAGTTTGGAGATCGGCGTCATACCACAGGCCATGTTCCATCAGCCATGAAGCGGCGGGGTAGGTGGCCTCGTCGATCATGGTAGCTGGGTAGCCATTCCATGTCGGAGAGGTGAATCCGGTGCTGCTACTGAGGTAGTACACTGTAAATCCCGGGGCAGCGTGGAGGAATAAGTTTCCCCCGCTGACCGGCGCATGGCCCAGAAAAGTTGCCCTAGTCAGGCCGGTGCAACCCAGGAACGAATACTCGCCGATGGAAGTGAGGCTGGAGGGGAGCGTGACGCTTGTCAGGCCGGTGCAGTCAGAGAACGCAAAACCTCCGATGGAAGTGAGGCTGGCGGGAAGGGTGACGCTGGTCAGGCCGCGGCAGCCGGAGAACGCATATTCTCCGATGGAGATGAGACTGGAGGGGAGGGTGATGCTGGTCAGGCCGGTGCAGACCTGGAAGGCACCAGCGCCGATGCAGGTGATGCCGGAGGGGATAGTGACACTGGTCAGGCCGGTGCAGCCGGAGAATGCACTGCCGCCGATGCAGGTGAGGCCGGAAGGAAGGGTGATGCTGGTCAGCCCCCGGCAGCCGTAGAATGCTAACCATCCGATGGAAGTGAGGCTGGAGGGTAGCGTGACGCTGATCAGGCCGGTGCACTCGGAGAATGCGTACGAGCTTATAGAGATTAGGCTGGAGGGGAAAATGACGCTGGTCAGTTTTGTGCAGCTTTCGAAGGCCCGCTCGCCGATGGACGTGACGCTGGAGGGGATCGTGTAGGTGCCAGCCTTTCCTGAAGGGTAATGGATGAGGGAGGTCCGTGTGGCGTTGAGCAACACCCCCTCAACGCTGGCGTAATTTTGGTTTCCTACTTCCACGTAAATTCCAGTCAGGCTGCTACAGCCCTCGAACGCC
>JAYVJI010000202.1:0-4038 GCA_043769435.1 Verrucomicrobiota bacterium | reverse complement strand
TGGAACGGCATCCATTATGCCCATGAGACCCCGGCCCCGCCGGAGCAGACACCGGAGCGCTTCATCAAGTTCATCGACAGTTTCAAAAGCCCGTGGATTGGCCAGTATTATGATATCGGCAATCACTGGAAATATGGTCAGCCAGGAGACTGGATCCGGGCCTTCGGTTCCCGGGCGGTGAAGTTTGACCTGAAAGGATTCAGCCGCGCTCAAAACAAGTTCGTGGACATCACGTCCGAGTCAGATGATCTGCCTTGGGCGGAGGTGCGGAAAGCTATCGCCGATACCAACTGGACAGGCTGGGTCACTGCTGAGGTGGATGGCGGAGATGTGAAGAGGCTCAAGACGGTGCGCGAGCAAATGCAAAAGGCATTGGGGCTCTAACATTTTTCCCGCTGCGGTGCCCGGGATGAACTACTTGCTGCGCCTGCGCTTTGCGTTGGGCTTTCTCCTCTTGCTGCTGACCGTCCTGTGGCGGGCACAGCCTGCGTTTGCCAGGGGCACATTTTATGTTGAGGGCGGGCTCTGGCTGGAGCACATCTGGCAGCGGGGTTTCTGGTCCGCTGCCACCGAAGCGCGCACAGATTACTGGACGCTCGGAAATGCCGTCGTTATTCAATTAGCTGACTGGCTGAACGCCTGGTGCAGTTCGCTGGAAAAGGCCGCACAGTATCAGATCGCCGCCGCTTGTGTTTACGCCGCCGGGAATCTCTGGCTGTGCGGCATGGTCGTGCGGCGGCACTTCGGTGCAGGTGCGTCGGTTCTGGTGTTGGCGGCCATGATCCTCAGCCCGGAGCTGGGCGCAGACCTTGTCTGCTTTGGGGAGGCTTCCAACATCGGTTACTTCAGTGCAACTGCCACGGCCTTCATTCTGCTTGACTTATGGCTCTCCGGGACAGCCTCCCGCCCTAGGCTGTTATTGTGGCTGCTGTTGCTGACCTTCCATGTTATGACCTCGCCCGGGGCTGCCGCGCTGGTTGTGGGATTTGCCGGGCTTCGTCTGATCACTAGCCTGTGGCAGTGGAAGTTTGGCGTCACCCGCCGGCCTCGTTTTGAATGGTTGGGCTGGGCCCTAGCGGCAGCGGTGTGCGCGGCCTATCTGGTCAGGATCCGCCTCGCTACGCATGACTTTTATCTGGCCACCCATGACGAGGAGGTCCGCTCCGGCTTGGTCGAAATAGTATTTTGCCGTCAACTGTTGTTTCCCCTCATGTTTCCATGGTATCAACATTTCAGCAACACTCTAACCATCATTTTGCTGGGCATGGTGATAGCATCCATTGGCTGGCTGATCCACGCAGACAGGCGCAGCATGGACCCGCAAGGCCGGCGGATAATGGTGGCTGCGGGCCTGCTTTTTTGTGCGGCAGCGGGCATGGCGCTTTCCACCACCGGCTCACGGCAATGGATCCTGACACTCTGGAAAAGCGGCTACGAGTCCACAGATCCGGACCGCTATTATCTGACCCAGAACATGCTCATGTGCGCGGCCTTTTCGCTGGCCGTATGGCGCGCGTGCCAGTTGTTTCCAAAATGCAGGCCCGTATTGCTGACGCTGGCAGTACTGCAAACCGGAGGAATGCTGACCGCGCAGGCCATCCGGTTAGCGCAGTATCCAGCGGAACTGACTACCACGGAAATCTCCCTGCGCTGGCCGCAGGCGCTCAGACGCGCCATGGAATCAGCAGAAGGCATCGCCTCCAGCGACACCCACCCCATGGGATTGCCTGTGCAGATTCAGTCGCGGACATGGGGAATCTTCGTGCCGTGGGAACGACTCCCGGCTCAGTTGCCGGAGAAGCCAGCTGAGGCCTGTATGATTTCCTTTGGCGATGAGCCGAGTCCGGACAAAGGCCGGAAGCTTAAAGAGATGAAAGTGGAAAACATCCGCTTCATGGCTGCGGGACCAGGGGAGCTGAAGGGACTGAGCTTCGACGTGCAACTGCCACAGGGAACTTCTCCCGGTAAAAACCGGCGCACATTGTTTTTGCCTCAAGTGTTCCCGGGGAAAGCAAAGGCATGGCTGTATCAAAACCCCGGGGCTGGCGTGGGAGCACGGATCAAGGTGTTGCTGCAGGGCCCGTGGCCAGCCGGGAAGGTCGCTTCAGGACCGATGGTTTTCAGCTCGGATGGCGTCAAGTATACTGCCAGTGGTGAACTGCCCGCGATCATGCAGGCAGGCGGATTTTCCTGCTGGAGCGGTGAAGAGCGGCCGGCATCCAGACCGCCGCAAACGCCTGCTTTTCACTGGAAGGAGAATGACTCGCCGCTGGCCATCAACGGAGTGCCGGTCAAAGCCGGGGAACCAGTCACCCTTTCCCGGCCGGAGATGGATAGATTTGACGAGGCCTGGTTTTTGAGCAGCGAGCCTGCAGCGGCGGAGGCGGTGAAGTCCGGCGCTGTCCGCTCAGCCAAGGATTTCTGCATCCTGACACAAAGTCAGGCTTCTATTTGTGCTGAAACCATCAAGTTCATTTCGCCCCCAGGCCCGCCGCTGGCAGCTTTTGATTCTGTTAGGCTGGAGTTGTCATTGAAAAAGGGGCCGCTGCCCTATCGCCTATTGCTGCGGTTATCCGGGCCGGGAACTCCCCCTTTGCTCATCCCTCTGGCGGCACCGGATCAACCGGCAGGAAGAACCCGGACTTATTTCGCACGGGGCTTCGGCGGAGTTCAGGCCGGGCCAATAACGGAATTCGAAATCCTCATTCCCTCCGACGAGGCCAACCGGCAGTTCGCCATCCGTTCTCTGGAGTTTTTCCCGGGCCGCTGAAGCGTGAACCCGGCTTGTTGATCACATTGATCTGGCCTGCAAGCGTGTTTCCCTTGCCAAGCTGGATGGCTCGACTGATAGCGGGACCGCTATGGCATATCTCAACGAAAATTATCTCAAACTCAAGGCTGGCTATCTTTTCCCGGAAATCGCCCGGCGGGTGGCACACTTCAACGCTGAAAATCCGGAAGCAGCAAAGCGCCTCATCCGCTGCGGTATCGGTGATGTGACGGAGGCACTGCCCCGGGCAGCACAGGACGCCATGAAGGCAGCGGTGGATGAACTCGGACACCGTGATACCTTCAGGGGGTACGGTCCGGAACAAGGCTATGCATTTCTGCGCGAAGTGATCGCGGAGAACGCTTATAAGCCGCTGGGCTGCAGGATCCAGCCAGACGAAATTTTCATCTCCGATGGCTCCAAGTGCGACACCGGCAACATCCTTGAGATATTCGGCAGAGACAACCGGATCGCGATAACAGATCCGGTGTATCCCGTGTATGTGGATACTAACGTGATGATCGGCAACACCGGCGAGGCCGACGAATCCGGGGCCTATGCCGGCCTCACCTATCTGGTATGCGATCCTGAAAACCGCTTCGTGCCCGGCATTCCCAGGGACAAGGTGGACCTGATCTACCTCTGTTATCCTAACAATCCAACGGGAGCCACCGCGACGTTTGCAGAGCTGGAGGCATGGGTCCACTACGCTCGCTCCCACGGTGCGATCATTCTCTATGACTCCGCCTATGAAGCCTATATCACTGAGCCGGGCATCCCGCATTCCATCTATGAGATTGAGGGAGCGCAGGACTGTGCCATAGAGTTCCGGAGTTTTTCCAAGCACGGAGGCTTCACCGGAGTCCGCTGCGCCTACACCGTGGTGCCGAAATCCCTGATGGCGAGCAGCCGGGACGGCAAGCGGCATGCGGTGCATCCTCTCTGGAACCGCAGGCACACCACCAAGTTCAATGGCGTCTCCTACCCGGTGCAAAGGGGAGCCGCCGCGCTCTTCAGCGCTGAGGGCAAGCAGCAGGTCAATGACTTGATCACCCACTACCTAGGCAATGCCGCGATCCTGCGGGAGGCTTGTATCAAGGCCGGTCTCAGCGTCTACGGCGGCGTGAATGCACCCTACATCTGGGTGGGCTGTCCAGCGGGGGTGAAGAGCTGGGAAATGTTCGACCGCATGCTGCACGAAAGCAATGTCGTGATCACACCTGGCGCAGGGTTTGGCAGCGCGGGAGAAGGCTACTTCCGCATCAGCG
>JAYVJI010000201.1:0-2237 GCA_043769435.1 Verrucomicrobiota bacterium | reverse complement strand
GGACAAAGGACAAAGGACAAAGGACAAAACTAAAAATCGTAATCGTGCTTGCATCATCACAATCTACTGCCTTACTCCCGATCAACCCTCATCAGGAATGGACAGATGGCAGAGTGGTCGAACGCGCACGCCTGGAAAGCGTGTTTACAGAAATGTAACGAGGGTTCGAATCCCTCTCTGTCCGCCACCCTCACTTGCAGAGCGGGTCTTGAATGGAGGACGTGGCGGTGTCGTCGCGGATCCGCTCTACCTGCGCCGCGCATGGCAAGGCCATGGCTGGGCCGTCGCCTTAGGAAAGCCGCGCGCGCGGAGCACCGGGGCGCGCCGGTTTATCTTTGGACTCATGCGGAGGGAAAAAGCGTGAGCTTCTACGAACACCTCGGTGGCCGCATAATCGCGCGGCGCGACTCGGGATGGCAACACGTGCGTTACCCCGAAGTCGCCTTCGCATTCGGGTAGCGATGTCGCCTTGAAATTCGGCGGCGACTCGCTCCACTGGCGGCACGATGAAACATCTACCCACTATCGCTGGCGGTCTCCTTGGCCTCGCCTTCACTGCCTTCGGAGCCATGTTCTTTTTGAAAATGATGCCCGAGCAACCTGCCCCGCCCGAGGGCTCACCGATCGCGCTCTTCATGGGTGCCCTCGTGCCGACTGGCTATCTTGCTTTTGTCAAAGCCCTCGAACTCATCGGCGGCGTGCTCACGGCCATTCCAAAAACGCGGAACATAGGGCTGCTGGTTTTAGGCCCGATCTTGGTCAATATTCTTGCCTTCCACATCTTCCTTGGGAAAGGCGCACAATTGTTCGACCCTGCGCTGATCGTGCTCTGCCTCCTTGCAGCGTATCTGCTCTGGGCAGGACGGAAGCGTTTCGCAGCGCTCCTCGGCTAGCTGCGGCGGCTATTGAACCACCAGCTCACGCAGATGCGTACCGCTCGGCGGGGCAAATGCGATGAGACCTTGGTGTTGTGATTGGGGCGGGCACAGTGATTTCCTGCCAGCCGGGTTCGGTGCCGGCGGAGAGCAGGGACCAGGAATCAGGGAGCAGGCTGGGACTGGATTCGATCAGCGTGAAGGCATCGCTGGCGACAGGCACGGTGAGGTGAATGAGGCCGCCCTCTGCGGTGATGCTGCGGATGGCGA
Source organism: Verrucomicrobiota bacterium (assembly GCA_043769435.1). GTDB lineage: Bacteria > Verrucomicrobiota > Verrucomicrobiia > Verrucomicrobiales > V1-33 > JAYVJI01. The sequence continues at coordinate 1,092 of JAYVJI010000201.1, read as the reverse complement.
AGGGATGAAGATGGCCGGTGCCGGTCACCGTGACCGGGCTGCCGGAAAGCGTGGCCACCGCTTCTAGGGCGAAAGTTTCCTCCAGCGCGTGGTCCGCTCCGGGCGGGATGACCACGGTGACGGTGCGGATGGTGGCGCCGGCGGCAAAGATGACCTCCTCCGAAGCGATAGCACTGAAATCACTGCCCGGCTGCGCGGTGCCCGCGAGCGTCCGGTAGGTGACGTTAACGGGGGTGGCGGGAGCGGTGCCGAGGCTAATGGTAGTAACGACGGTGGCGGGCACGGTGGAGTAGTCCGCCGGGGCGCCGGCGGTGCCGGTTTCCGTGTGAAAGACGAGCTTTGGCTCCCGCTCGCTGAGGCGATCAAGGCAGAAGGTGATGACGGCGGGCTGCCCTTCCCCGACAGTGGCCGGAGTGCTGATGGTAAGCACAGGCGCAGGATCGTTATCGGCGATGACGCCGGTGCCGCGGGTATCGCCCAGTTCCGCGCCTTCTGCGGCAGTCAGCATCACGGAATAGCTCTAGCTGGCCTCATCCGTGCTGTCTTCCGATACTGCGACGAGAATTTCCGCCGATTGCGCTCCTGCGGGAATGATCACGCTGTCGGCAGTCACTGCGGTGTAGTCCCCCGGGGCCAGCACGCGCCTGATCGGGGGGCACGGTGCATTGAATGCCGATGGAAAAAAGTGGCCGCAGCGAGTGCAGTGTGAATGACTCCGGCCCTTTCACGGAGAAGCCGGACGCTTCCGGCATCAGCACAGAGGCGGTATTCTTTGGCGTGGACACCGTGAGGCATCCCAACGGCAACCATGTTCCGGCCCACCCGCAATCCGACCGAAACGACAGAGATCGCCGCTAAGGCAAGTAGTGTTACGAGCAAGAGAACTTTCATCGGTCAATCACGGGGAACTTGTGGAGTCGGGCGATAGAGGTAGGAACGCCGGTTGCCCGGCGTCCCCCTCGCAGATCCCGGCGTGCGATATTTCTGCGCCGGGCTCCTTAGAGTGACGCGCATGTCGAACGGCGACTAGGGCTGGGTTGTTCATGGTGAATAGGATGATGCATCCATCCATCCTTCCTTTGGGGCGCGGTG
>JAYVJI010000200.1:0-2461 GCA_043769435.1 Verrucomicrobiota bacterium | reverse complement strand
TAAGCCAGAGTGTTGACTTGGTCCTCGCGGGGACGGGTCCGGGGAGCGGTGTGGTTGTCATTGCTGGATGGAAAAAGCAGGGAATCTCAGGCCTGAAGGGTTGGGGTGATACATGTGAGGCTCAGGGAACGATTTGGGTAGGTGTCGGTGCGTTAAACCATTCGTTCAGCTTTGCGGTATTCACTCTGTCAAACTCCGCATTGCTCAGCTTCGTGCCGAGGTCATCTCCATCCTCGCTAGCTTTCTCGCCGGTTTTCCTGATTTCTAGGAGGTAGGATTCCCGCAGCGCGAGCACATCGGGAGCAAGGCCTGCTTCCATTTTCTCCAACTGGATGTTGAGTGCATTCTGGAGGGAGGCCAGACTCTCTAGGGCAGAGATTGCCGACTTTGGCACCGGCGCGGAAGTGGAAGCAAACCGTTCCTTTTCTTTTCGCACGGCGAGTACATTGACCGCATCCCCCTTGTCTAGGAGCTTGGCTTCCAACTTGGCTAGGGCTCCGTTGTAAAGGGTTCCTATTCTCGATTTTTCAGCACCATATTTCACACCTGGACCTTCTTTCCATTTGCTGCGGTAAACATCCCGCAGCGAGCGCAGGGCAGCGTCTGCAGGGCTGATAACAACAGGCATGGGCTTTTCCCTGACTACGGGCTTTTCACTGGGGGGAGCAGGCGCTACAGGGGGATCCGGGGCAGGAGGAGGTGCCTGGACGACGGGCTCAGGCGGAGCCACCACCACCACAGGGGGCGTGATTTTCTCAGGGCTTGTTACAGGCTCCGGTATTGGCTCCTTTTCTTTGCTCGGGCTATCGCTTGAAGGAGACAGGGCCGACCAGATCAGGAGTCCGGCAGCAGCGGCAATGCCGGCGCCGATGTACCAACCAGTGTGGCTGGCCGGGCGCTGCGCAGGACCGGATGCTGTCTTTTCACCAGTGGAGCGGATGGCCGCAGGAAGCGCTGCTGGAACGGGCGCTTTCTTGACTGGGAGCGCCGCAGTCGCCGCAGCGGGCTTAGCCCGTTTCCCCGGAGCTATGATTGGAGCCCGGCGGCCCGGTATGACGATCTTGCGCGTCGCTGCCTTCTTTATTTCCGGCGCGGGGACGTTTCTGCCGTCGATGATGTCGCGGGCGAGCTGCCTCAGCTCGGCGGCATTGTCCCACCGGTCCTCGGGGCGCTGCTCCATACACCGTGAGATGATTTCATCCACCCGGGGATCAAGTTGCAGCGCCTCTGCAGGCAATTCGAAATCTCCGGATGGCGTTTCGCCGGTGAGCAATTCCTGAAGGACGACGCCCAGTGAATAAATATCGGCCCGATGGTCGGGAACACTGCTTTTCTCATACAACTCGGGGGCGGCATACTCCGGCGTTCCCATGGGGGCCCATGCACTGTCTGCGGTGCTGTCGCTGGCCATCAGCCTGGCCAGGCCGAAGTCAGCGAGCTTCGCTCGACCATCGTCGGCTAGGATGATATTTCCGGGTTTGATGTCACCATGGATGACACCCCGGGAATGAGCAAAATGAACAGCATCGCAGACTTCAGAAAAGATTCTGAGGGCGAGCGGAGGTTGAATCTTCCCGGCCTGTAGCAGGGCATAGACATTTTCCCCCTCCACCAGTTCCATGACGAGAACGCAGCAACTGTCGATGACGGCAAAGTCATAGACCGCAGGGATGTGCGGATGTGTGAGCCGCGCCATGGCCTTGGCTTCGCTGCGGAACCGGTCAATGGATTCCGCATCCTTCATGGCTTCTGGAGGCAGGATTTTGATAGCGACCGGGCGGTCGAGGTCCGTCTGGAGACCGGCGTAGACGGCCCCCATGCCGCCGAGGGCGATGAGCCGCTCGACATGGTAGCTGGGCAGCATCGCGCTCAATTCCTCCGGCGTGGGAGGAATAAACGCGGGAGCGGTGGAATCGTTATCTTCGGTCTCTGTCATGTTAGGGGGACCATGTTAGGGGGGACGGCAGGGCGTGCCTCATTTGAAATACTTCCGGGCATCGACTTTTTCGCCGGGTGCCGCAGTCACTTTGGGTGCTTCAGGTTTGGCTGAGGGTTCTTTTTTGCTGTCGGCAGGATCTTTTCCGGTGCTGTCTTTTTTTGCGGGCTCCTTACCGGGAGTTTTCTCCTCCTTTTTCTCGCCGGGCTTGGCTTTGGGATCCTGTCTTTGGGCATCGCCGGTTATCTTCACTTGAGCAGGGGAATCCAGCTTTATCTGTAGCTTGCCAATGTCGCCGCCGCCCTTGCCTTTATATTCTTCAACCGTGCCGGAAACTTCGATGGCTTTTCTGTTGTAGAGCCGGGCAGGGGAACCGCCTTCAAATTTGGGATAGCTGGACTTCCAGCAGACGACGGTAAACTTGCCGCCCTCGATTGTGAGAAATGTCATGCCGACTTTGGCGGCATCGTGGGCATTGGTGACGCGTCCGGTGATCACAGCTTTTTTGCCGACCAATGCCCGCAC
>JAYVJI010000199.1:0-4283 GCA_043769435.1 Verrucomicrobiota bacterium | reverse complement strand
CGCTTGGTTACATAGCGTTGTGACCGCTATAGTGAAGGATGTCATCACGCCTTCGCGAAATGCTCGCGAGGTGGAAACCGCGTGCGTAAAGTATCACATTAGGCCTGATAAAAAGACGGCGATCCACGGGTTTGCCAAAGACATGTTTGCAGGAGGGGCCGTCGGCCTGTTCCTGTCGGTCGCTCACAGAGGAAGTATCGCCTTTCCGGCCGCCGATGATTCCGCGTTCGCCGCTTTCGAGAATGGGTGTTATGTCATGATTTCAGAGTATTTGGGATTGGGTGAATCTATGCTCATTAATGATAGTCACGGCAGGGAGCGGATGTCGCCTGCGGACCTTGGTTATCTCGCATGGGTCCGGGACCAGGTGGCGGCCGAGGTTGGTCAACTAGCCGCGAGTCATCCGACGGAATCTGCCAAACAAGGATTTTGGTCCCGTTTCCGCCCATGGTAGCATGTCCAGAAATATACGCTGAACCGCGAGATCGGGCCGGTGCCACTGGCTTCGGACAGACTCTTTTTCACTGCGACTACACGTTCAAACTGGCAACGGGCCAACTGCCGCCCTCGCTCAACGATGCTGCGCTGTCAGCTCCGCTGGGCTGCCTGCACCCGATGGCGCGGCTACCCGACTGGCTGATGGACCTGCGGTGGTGCAGCAATGATCCGGGCATCCATGCGGAATGGGGGCGCTCGTGCTGGAAACTTCGGAGGCACGAACTGGAGCAGCGCAAAGTGCATCGTGGGCTTTTCCGTCGCAGCGTGGGGGAAGTCTTTGAGATCAAGAAGGCGGAAATCTACGTGGAGACCTCGCTGATCAGGGGGCATGGGACAGACGAGGAAGATCGTAAATTTCACCCCGATGATGAGCGCACCTTCGTGGGCAAACAAGGCGCGGTGCTCACCCGGCGCTATGATGGTCTCTGCGCATTGTTCCCCGCTTTTACACGAATGCGGGAGTTGATGAAGCTGTATGCAGCACTGGAAGCGATGCGTGAGCAGGGGGTGCAGCTCAACCCGGCACAAAAGGCCCGTCTGGAGAAAGCCAAAGGACTCTGTGCCCCACGCGATCCGCGAACCCTCTATGTGCCGCGCTTCCCAAAGTTGGGCGGCACGACCTTTGGTGGAGTGACGTTGGGGAGCCAAGACAGGCATGTGTCGGTAGGTCGCGAGTCAGCCCTGCAGGAAGATCGTCACGTCTCCGGCGACAGCAGCCGTGGCTACGCTGAAATCCAACGGACGGTGACGAGGGAAAACGAGCGGGAAGTGGTGCATTCCCGCAGCGAGGTAACGCCCGACCGCTCCTATGCACGGGCTGCGGATAACAAAGCAGGGCAAAAAGAGGATGCAGCAGCCCGGCGTGCATTTGGGAATGAGCAGAACCTCGGTAAAGGCGCGGTGGCATTTCATGTCCACGCACTAGGTGACGGGGCAAACCCGACTGATAAAGGAAATCTGGTGGGCGGGGGTGCCTCGCTGAACACCGGCTTCTACGCACGTATGGAATCGGCTGTGCAGAAGTATGTCGATACAACCGGTCAGAGCGTCACTAAAGAAGTCACCACGACGATGGCGGACGACCGCGGATTCTTCCGCAGCATCAAATTGGATCTGACTCTGCCCGACGGCACCACACCTCCGGAACTGAAAAAATACACCGAAGGCTCAAACTTGGTCATCGTGAATTTCCCGGATCATTCAACACCGGAAAGCCGGGCGTTTATAAAGAAGACAAGATGAGTCGTCAAGCTGAACAGCCATGCCCTTTTTCTTTCACCCCCACGGCTGATCCCCCATGAGCTCCTTCTGGTCCTACGACTTCATGCGCTACGCGCTGCTTTCCGCCTGCATCCTCGGGCCGGCCTGTGCCCTGCTGGGCGTCTTTGTCACCTTGCGCGGCATGGCCTTTTTCAGCGATGCCCTCGCGCACTCCGCCGTTACTGGCGTGGCCCTCGGCTTCCTTGTGCAGGAAAAACTGGGCCTCGCCGTGGACCCCATGCTTTGCGTTTTTATCTTCAGCTTTCTGCTCGCCAGCTTCATGGCCTGGCTCTTCCACCGCACCACGCTCACGCCAGATACCGTCATCGCTTTTTCCTTCACCGGCAGTGTGGCCTTCGGTGTGATCATTATCTCCCTGCTGGGAAAATACCGGCTCCTCGATGGCATACTCTTCGGCAGCATCTATGCCAATGGCCCCGCCGACCTCATCCGTCAGAGCGTGCTAGCCCTCGTAATCTGCATCGTCGTCATTGGCTGGATGCGCAGTTACACCCTCACCACGCTCAGCCCGGAAATGGCACACGGCCAACGCCTGCGCACCGGGTGGCTCAATTACACGTTTGCCTTGCTCATCGCCGCCACCGTCGCCGTGTGCCTGAAAATGCTAGGGGCTCTGCTCCTGAGCGCCCTCATCGTCATCCCGCCCGCTGCGGCCAAACTCATCAGCGGCAGCTTCCGCAGCCTGCTCCTCGTCTCCGTCGTCGGCGGCCTGCTCGCCGCCGCCACTGGCGTCTTCGCCTCATGGCATCTCAACGTCCCCACTGGTCCCTGCATCGTCCTCACCAATGTCCTGCTCCTGGTGCTATGTTACGGTTGGAAACTCACCCGCGCCCGCACCGCATGAACGCCACCCTAATCGATTTCACGTGCCCCCGCTGCGGCTGGAATCATCACGACTTCCGCGCCACCGGCCATTTCCGCTGCGCCAGTTGTCTGGAAGCCGCCTTTGGCCCGATGTTTGATTTCATTGCCCGCGCCGAGAATCCCGACACCCCGCCTCCCACCGAAGTCCATCGCGGCACGCCCAACCGCCTCGTCGCTGACCTTCGCATCGGCATCCAGCTCGCCGTGAAGGACGAAAACTACGAACTCGCCGCCGCCCTGCGCGATACCTTGCTCTTTCTGCGTCAAAAATTGCAGGGTTGAATGGGTTGAATCACGAATCCATTTTCTTCACCCCACGCAGGCTGATGTCTCGTGCCAGATCCACGCTCTCCATGCCGCGCACGGTGGCGGCGGTTAGTGGCTTTCTTTGTGCAGGCAAAACCACAATAAATCCCAGTTGCCTTCCCACCCATATTCCCATATTTACGGGTCATGAAGACCACCATAGAATTACCCGATGACCTGTTTCTCAAAGTCAAAGTGCTTGCCGCCGAACGCAGCACCACGTTGAAGGACATTATGGTCCAGGCCCTCCAGATGTTCATCCGCAGTCCCACTGACATGGACGAAAAGAAGCGCAAGGCAGTGGTGAAACGCCTACTCAAAGCCATGCAAGCTTCCAACACTGATCCCATGGTTCCCCTGAAGCGGGAGGAAATCTATGACCGCTGACGTATTCCTGGATGCCAACATCCTCCTCTACGCCAACTCGAAAGCACCCTTGGACCGCGAGAAGAGCCTTAAGGCACAGCAGATCATGCTGGCCGCACCCTTCGCCCTCTCCACACAAGTTCTGCAGGAGTTCATCGCCAACGCTCTCAGAAAAAATGCCCTTGGCCTCACCGAGGCTAATATCGACGCCACTTTAGAGCTGGCCAGTCACGTGCCTGTTGCACCCGTGACCCTGGAGCTTGTCATCACTGCCGTCTCCCTCCGCCGCCGCTACCAAGTGTCCCCCTGGGACGCCACCATCCTTGCGGCAGCCCAGGTGCTTGGCTGCACCACCCTCTACTCAGAAGACCTCAACCACGGGCAAGACTACGACGGCATCACGGTCATCAACCCCTTCCTTTAGGCGTAGCTGTTGGAGCGGCTGGACGGAGCTGGTGGCACGGTGCGAAAGCTGCTCCCTCGAAACCACACTGCGTGGCCGTGGCTACGTTTCACTGCTCAAAGAATGCCGGGCTGCCGACTACCGCATCCACCTTGATTTTCTATGGGTGCCAACCGTCGCGTTGACGAAAATCCGCATGGCTCAGCGGGTGTGCAAAGGTGGCCACCACATCCTTACCAACATTACCAACATCAAGGAACGGAGATTTTTTCTTGGAGTGAAAAGAGTGAAAAACCTATTCCAGCTTTATCGCCCCTACCTTGACCATTGGCGCATCTTTGATAACTCCGCTGAAGTGCCCTACTGCATCGCTGAAGAGAAAGACGGCCAACTCATCGTGCATGTCGAAAAGCACTTTGACCAACTCCAGCGACTCCTGTATCTCAATCCACTTGCCCACAGAGGGTGTGACCGCGCCGTGATGTTCTTAAAAGGCGAGAGGAACACAGTGCGTCTCGCCTGTGTTGGCCAGCAGTCATCTTGGCTGCTTCGGCTCGCGGTCGAG
>JAYVJI010000198.1:0-10969 GCA_043769435.1 Verrucomicrobiota bacterium | reverse complement strand
CCACCTCCTCTGCCTCGTAGATGGGGGTCTTGCGCATTTGGATCTCAAACGCGGGGTCTTTTTGGATCGCTTTCACTACCTCTGCGGGGCTTCTGGATTCCGGTGCTTCTGCCTCCTGGGCTCCGGCGGGCAGGGCGATGAAGAACATGAGAAAGCAAGCCACGGCCCGGCCGGTGGAGAGGAGTCTGGCGCTGAGCCGGCGGAAGGCTACTTCGATGTCCCAGCCTTCGAGATGCGTGCGGGTATTGATGTAGAGCGCAAACCCACCGGTAGCGTAAAGCGGCTCGATGACGGAGGCCCCGAGACAGGCCATTCCGTTGAGCATCCACATGGCCCAGAGCGGTATTTCTTTGACCGCCGGCATCCCTCCGGTGCGGAAGGCCAGATGCACAGGTTCTGTCAGAGTTTCCGGCAGCCAGTTCCATATAATAATGAGCATGCCCGCTTGGAGACATGTATTCACAAGGCCGCAGGACAGACAGAGGCTGGTGGTGCTGCCCCCGCCATTGCTGCTCAGTATCCCGCAGCGCCGGCTGGAGGCCTTGCCTGTCAGTCCTTCCAGCATGGGCACCGCTAGGAGCAGGCTGCGGGCAGGGGAAATCCTCCCCAGCGTCAACCACCACAGAAGTCCCCTGCCGTTAGTGCGCCATTGCCGCCAGAAATCCAGCGGGCGCGGCACCTCACCAAAGAGCACCCGGCTCAGGAAAAACACGGGCTGCCGTGTGAGCAGGGGCTTCACCCACCACATCAGTAAGAGCGCCCAGAACGGATGTTGCCAGAGCAGCCCGCAGATGACTCCCCACACGGGCAGCGCCACTACAGCCCAGCCGGCCATGAGCTTCCCATAATGCTGACGGGCCACCACCCATCCCAGGTCCACTGCTTCCCATGTGCCGCGCGGGCGCAGCACCGTCGTCGCCGCATCCAGCTTCATGCAGCGGCCCCCTCTCCCTGCCGCCCGCTGAAGGTCAGATACGCCAGCACCAGCAGGACGTTGCCGATCCCGACGCAGTATTTGATGAGGGCCGGCATAGGATACGCGGACCAAAACGCCTCCACAAAAGCGGCCAGAAATATCATCAGCGCACCGCCCCAGATCATGGGCAGCGCGCGCCTGCCTGCGGCGGCCAGCGCATCTGCCCGGCTCAGCCTTCCAGGCTTCAGCAGAGCTAGGCCCAGCCTCATGCCCGCCGCCCCGCAGATGATGAGCCCGCCCAGCTCGAAGGCCGCGTGGCCCGCCACAAAAGTATAGAAGCGCTCCACGTTTCCACCGTAGTGGACATAGCCCTCCATCGCACCTATGAGCACGCCCTGGAGGAGCGTCATGGCTGCGGCACCTACAAAGAAGAGCAGCCCCGCGCCCACGGTCCGCAGCCCTATGGAAATGTTATTCTGGATGTAGTGGCCGAACATGGCGAAGCGGGAGCCGAACTCATTGTCGATAAATTCATCACTGGTATCCGATCCGTACATGCCATCCATCTGCCGCATCATGTCCTGGCTGAGGATGGAAAAGATCCAGCGGGGTTCATAGCGGGCCGCTATGATCATACCGGCGACCGGGATGAAAAACAAGGCAAAGGAAAGCCACACCAGCCGCCAGTCGCGGCGGACGGCGCGGGGAAAATCCTGGATGAAGAAACGGGCAAATCCGGAGGTGCTCCGGCTCGAAGTTCTGGTCAGGGCATTGCGGGTGCGAATGAGCCGGGCATTCAGATCCGCACACAGACTGGAGGTATACATCCGGTGCTGTGCCAGCGCTACATCCGCGCACAGCTGCCGGTAAAGCGCCGGCAGGGTAGCGGCATCCGCTACGGTGCGCTGACGCTCCAGCGTCTGGACGATGCTGTCTATCCTGGCCCAGCGTGCCCGGCCCTGTTGTTCAAATGATTCCTGATTCATGCAGTGAAATAAGCAGAAAAATCACGAGTCCCGCAACCATGAGGCCATGCGCACCAGTCGGCTCACGCCTGCCACACCGCGGACGCCCGTGAGGGCAGAGGCATGGTCCGCCAGTTCCACAGCCCGGGCCTGCGGCCACCAACCGCCCCGCTCCATGAAGCGTACCACCGCCGCCCGCTCTTCCCGGTTCAGAGCCACCGGCGGCGGCTCCCGCACGCCATCGCCAGCCAGCGACCGGATACCCTTTGTCTGCGGCTTTGACACGTCATAGACCACCAGCGTATTCGCCACCAGATCGCCCAGCCGTTGAAACCGCCGGGTAAACAGGCACACAATGAACCCCGCAAAATAGCAGATCGGCAGGGCATCCGCTACCCTGACAATGTTGCGCAGCATGACGGCGCTGAGGCCGGCCGGCCCTCCGGTATCAGCCACCACCCGCAGATTCAGGGCTCTTTTCCCGAACGTGGCTCCCCGCGGTCCGGCTTCAAGAAAGACATTATACCCCCAGTTCAGGAGAAAGTAGAAGATCAGCAGAGCCCCATGGCCGATTTGGCCGCCGGTAAGGACACCGCCGATGGTGAAGGCTATCGAGACTACCACCATCACAGCGACAAAAATCACCAAGTCTATCAGATAGGCCAGCGCCCGCGGGATGGGGCCTGCCGGGCAAAGTTCCACCTCCACGCCCTCAGCCAGCTCCACGCGCTGGAGCGTATCGATGGGGGTTATAAGGGAGGCCGTCATGAGTCCGCCTTGCTAAAGCCCGTCCTTACTAAAACGCAATCCGTTACCGGGGGCGAAAACACGGGCGACCATGCGGGGAAGAATGGGCAGTTACCCTGAGCACCGTCAGACCAGATGGCCGGGCTCAGCCTTCATGCAGAGCAACGTAGGGGCTCTCCTGCAGAGTCATAGTCTTGCTGCCGCTCAACAGCCGCACCCACTCCCGGATACACCCGGCTAGGATCACCGTCACCAGCGCTAGGAAGAGGCTGACCACCGCCACATCCACCCGTGCATTCGTGATCACCCGCTCCAGCTTAGCCACCACTGCTGGGTCCGTGGCGGTGGCCAGCTTCGCCTGCGCGGCCTCGATCGCCGGGAGGAAGCCCGCCGCATTTTTGCTGAAGAGCTTCATGATGCCCGCAGTGAAAGTCACCACCGTCAGAAACACCAAGGGAACGGCCGTCACCCATGCGTAGCGGGCACGGCCCATCTTGATCAACACCGTGGTACCCAGACAAAAGGCGATGACCGCCAGCAACTGATTCGCGATGCCAAAGATCGGCCAGAGGCTCTTCGCGATCCCTCCCTCATCGATCGCCCCTTGATAGAGAAAGAATCCCCATGCTGCCACCAGCAGACCACTGGCCAGCACATTGCCTGTCAGGTTCCGCGTGTCTCCCAGACGGGGAGAGATATTCCCCAGCAGATCCTGCAGGATGAAGCGCCCCACCCGGGTGCCCGCATCCAGAGTTGTCAGGATAAAAAGCGCCTCAAACATGATGGCAAAGTGGTACCACAGGCTCAGCATTCCCTCCCCGTCAAAGACGCGGTGAAACATCATCGCCATGCCCACGGCGAAGGTTGGCGCTCCGCCCGTCTTACCCACCAGCCCTGGTGTGAGGGCTCCTGCTGCCGGATCCAGGTTCATGGGCTCGCCCATCTCCGCTGAGAGACCCGTCATTTGCCGTGCCAGGGCGGTGGCCCGGGCTCCTGTCTCAGCATCCGCAGCGGAGAGCTTCGCCAGCTCCTGGGCCAGTCCGGCGGGCAATACCGTGTCTGCATAGGCATCGCTCACCGGACCGACGGGGTTTTCCGCCACCTGCTTCAGGGCAGCCGCCACGGTCACGCTGGAGGGCGGATCCGCTGGCGTATTGATGGCAAAATACTGGCCCGGTTCCAGCGCGCACGCGGCGATGATCGCCATCAGTGCCACCAGCATTTCTGTCACCATACTGCCATACCCCACCAGCCTGATGTGACGCTCCCGCTGCAGAAGCTTTGGCGTTGTCCCGCTGGATATCAGGGCATGAAATCCGCTGACAGCCCCGCAGGCGATAGTGATGCACACGAATGGAAACACCGGTCCCGGCACCACCCAGCCGCCTCCATGCACGAACTTAGTCACCGCCGGCATCTGCAGCGGCGGTGCCAGAAAAACGATGAATATCCCCAGCACCGCCACGGTTCCCAGCTTCATGAATGTGCTGAGGTAATCCCGCGGCGCCAGCAGCAGCCACACCGGCAGCACACTGGCACTGAATCCGTAAATGATGATCGCCCACGCCAGTTCCGCCGGCGACCATGTCAGCGCCTTCATCATGTCCGGGGTCAGGTATTTCCCCCCGATCACACAGGCCAGCAGGCCGCCTACCCCCGCGATGGTCACCGCCGTCACACTGAGCTTCCCGGACTTGATCGCCAGGCCCATGAGCATGGCCAGAGGAATCGTCGCGGCGATCGTGAATAGCCCCCACGGCGAGTGTGCCAGAGCCTTCACCACCACCAGCCCCAGCACCGCCAGGAGGATCGTCATGATGGCCAGCAAGCTGAACATGGCGATGAGGCCGACGACGGGATTGATCTCCTCCTTGAGCATTTGCCCCAGACCCTTTCCACCCCGCCGCATACTGGCAAAGAGCACCACCGCATCATGCACGCCGCCGCCCAGCGTGGCCCCTATCAGGATCCACAGCGTCCCTGGCAGATACCCGAACTGCGCCGCCAGCACCGGCCCCACCAGCGGCCCCGGTCCGGCTATCGCTGCAAAGTGATGGCCAAAAACCACCCACTTTGGCGTGGGCACAAAATCCCGTCCATCCGCCCGGGTCACCGCAGGAGGAGCCCGCCGGTCATCCAGCGTCAGCACCCGCGCCATGAGCCACGAGCTGTAGAAACGATAAGCCACGGCGAAGGAACAGGCCCCCGCCACCACCAGCCACAGCGCATTCAGCGGCTCTCCGCGTTGCCACGCCGCCACGCCGATGGCCGTCATCCCCAGCAGGGAAACCACCAGCCACATCACTATCTGCAGGACTTTATTCATATAGACCGCCCTGCTACACCGGCGGATGCCCGTTTGTCAAAAACAGACACATCCCTCTCTCCGTGTCAGACTCTTCAGGAATCACCCTGGAAGATTCCCCCGCATATGCCATGGCCAGCACCCATGACAGACTCATTGATACCCACCACCCCGCTGCGCCTGCATCCCCTCTACATGGAGCGGGTTTGGGGCGGACGCACCCTCGCCACCCAGTTTCGCCGGCAGCTCCCGGAGCAGGCAGTCATAGGGGAAAGCTGGGAAGTGGTAGACCGCCCGGAGGCCCAGAGCATCGTCTCCGGCGGCCCCATGGACGGGCTTAGCCTGCATGAGTTGTGGACCCTCTACCGGGAACCGCTCTTCGGCGTCGATGCGCCAGCCTGCCCGCGCTTCCCGCTGCTGGTGAAGATCCTAGATGCCCGGGACACCCTCAGCATCCAGGTGCATCCCCCGGCGGAGATCGCCCACCATGAGCGGTGAGCCCAAAACCGAAATGTGGTACATCGTCCACGCAGAGCCGGACGCCGTGCTCTACGCCGGAGTGCGCCCCGGCGTGGATCGCCAGGCCTTTGAAAAAGCCCTCCTTGCCGGCACCGTGGAGAGTGCCGTCCACGCCCTGCCCGTGCAGGCTGGAGATTCCATTTTCATTCCCAGCGGACGCCTCCACGCCATCGGGGCCGGACTGCTCATTTTCGAAATCCAGCAAAACAGCGACACCACCTACCGCGTCTATGACTGGAACCGGACCGGCCTCGACGGCCAGCCCAGAGCCCTCCATGTAGAGGAATCCCTGCGCTGCATCGACTTCAGCGACACCGCTCCCGCCCTCCATGGCCCCGGGCCCGTGCTGGCAGACTGCGCGCACTTCCGGGTCACCCGCCACACCCTAGAAAAATCCACCACCCTCAGCTGGGACCAGCCAGGGCGGTTTTCCATCCTCGCAGTAGCATCCGGCGAAATCACCACCGCCGCCGGCCCCGCACACGCCGGAGATTTCCTCCTCATGCCCGCCTGCCTCACCTCCCCCCAGCGGGCCATCACCGCCAGCAGCGGAGATGCCCTGCTCATTCAGGCCGGATTTGCCGGATAGCCATCAACAGCCACGCCCTGCCTGCGGAAAAGCGAAATGGCAACTTGAAGTCCCCGCCGGTCCGGGCTTCCTGGCAACATGACAGAAATCACTACCACTCCCCGCGTCCGTTTTGCCCCCTCGCCCACTGGCTACCTCCACGTCGGCGGAGCCCGCACGGCCCTCTTCAACTGGCTGTTCGCCCGCGCTCATGGCGGGAAATTCATCCTCCGCATCGAAGACACCGATGCCGCGCGAAATACCCCCGCCGCCATGGCCGCCATCACCGGCGGCCTCCGCTGGCTGGGCCTCGACTGGGATGAGGGCCCGGAAGCTGGCGGAGATGCCGGCCCCTACTATCAGAGCCAGCGCCAAGACATCTATGACCGCTGGCTACGCGTCCTGACAGATGCCGGCCACACTTACACCGAGCCTAACGGAGCCGTCAGATTCCGCTCCCCGCGCCAGACCATCGTCCTCCAGGACATGATCTGCGGCGAGACCAGGATCGATCGCAGCCAAGAGCCGGACATGACCATCCGCCGGCCCGACGGCACCTACATCTTTCATTTCGGCAATGTCGTGGACGACCTCGAGATGCGCATCACCCACGTCATCCGGGGCGAGGACCATATCTATAACACCGGGAAGCACATCGAGCTTTTCCATGCCATGGGAGCCACCCCGCCGACCTACGCCCACATCCCCCTCATTCTGAATCAGGATGGCAGTAAAATGAGCAAGCGCGACCAGGGTGCCAGCCTCGCCTACTACCTTGATAACGGATTCCTCCCCGCCGCCCTCGTGAACTACCTCTGCCTCCTCGGCTGGTCGCCTAAGGACGATCGGGAAATCCTCACGCTGGATGAAGTCCTGCCGCTTTTCCGCTGGGACCACATGGGTAAAAGCAACGCCAGATTCGACATGGAAAAGTGCCGCTGGATGAATGGACAATACCTCGCGAAACAGCCTCCTGAAACATTCGCCGCCGCAGCCCGCGCATGGCTCCAGACCCAGCCCCAGCTTCCGCGGCCGGAGAGAGAGCCGGACGCCAGCCTGCACCGCGCGCTACTCCTCATCCAGCCGAAAATCCGCGTCACCTCCGAAGCCGCAGAACACATGGAAATGCTTTTCAACGGCACAGCCCCCGTCGCCCCCGATGCCCTCGCTAAAGTCCGCGCCCAGCCAGAAATAGCACACCGCATGACCACCCTAGCCGCCTGCCTAGAAGCCGTGACTGACTGGCAGAGCACAGAGATCCAGCACTCCGTCACCACCGCCGCCGCCGGACTGAAAATCAAGCCCGGAGCCCTCCTCTTCCCCCTCCGGGTCGCCATCACCGGCCAGGGCCACGGAGTAGACCTCCTCCCCGGCCTAGAACTGCTCGGCCAGCCAGAAACCCTCCGGCGCCTCCACGCCAGATCCGCAGCCTTCGCCGCCACACCCTAACAAGTCGTTCAATAAAACATAGACATAGTTTAATTCAATTCAGGAATTCGGCCAGAAATAAGCGACCCAATAGTGCGCAAGACTTTTTATGCCTTACGGAGCGCACCCCTCCCCGGTTCCCTGCGGGCGACCCCGGCTTTGCTGTCTGGAAGCGGCTTGCCTGTTCCAGGAACCTAGTTATCCTCGCCGCATGAAGCCATGGATCCTTTATGCTTTCCTGTCGATGTTCTTTGCCGGATTTACCTCGGTGATTGCCAAGCTGGGACTCGCGGGAATTTCCAGCGAGCTGGGCCTAAGCGTGCGCACCTGCTTCGTTTTCGTTTTTGTCCTTGGCTTCGGCGCATGGGCCGTGCCGCTTCACACAGTCAGCACCCTCACGCGGGCCAACATGATATGGCTCGGAATCAGCGGACTGACCACAGCCCTGTCATGGCTGTTTTACTACAAGGCGCTGAAAGACGGCGAGGTATCCACGGTGGCGCTCATCGACAAGGCGAGTGTGGTCGTTGCCATCCTGCTGGCTGCTGCCGTGCTGGGTGAGCCCATCACGCTACGCAAGGCCGGCGGTGCCGCGCTCATGCTGGCTGGTCTATTCATCGTGGCGCGGAAGTAGGGCAAGTAGGGGCCGTGCCGCCACCGGGCGTGGGGCGGTGCTCAGCCTATCAGAGCGCCCCTTCAAATCAGCCTTCAGAGGAGTGCTGACCACAGGCCACGCCCTGGCAATATGCCGGTGTCGCGGCAAGCTACCTACGTTCATTGCCCGTGACGGCTTTAACATCACTAGCTGATCTCACCACGTTGCGGCTCAAGGCCCAATCTGTCGGGAATGGCACCAAGCGGGGTCGGGCTAACGGCTAATTCTTCACCCCTCAGAACTGGCTAAGGCAACCAATACCGGTGTAGTAAGAGGCGGGGCAGTCCCCCCAATCAGTCGCAATAAACTACTACCACCTAACACTATAAATGAAACTTTCGATTCATGCCCGTGCCTCCCTGCCGCTCGCCATATCGGCTCTGGCTCTGGCCCTCTCCACTACCGCTCACGCGGCCGCCTACTCTTCCGACGATCTGCTCCTCGGGGTCAGAAAGCCCGGCGTAGCCAATAACTATGTGCTTAACATCGGTCAGGCCTCAGCTGTCCGGGATGCCTCTGGGATTATCACCTTCAGCCTTGGTGACATCAATACTGACCTCACCACCGTATTCGGCGCGGGCTGGGCTGCAGATCCTGCGGTCGTGTGGAGCGTGTCCGGGACGACCGGAAGCTTTAATCCTGTGGGGTCAGACCCTCTCAAGACTCTCTACGCTACCCGTGCCGAAGGCTCTCCGGGCGTCCAGGCTCCGGCCTGGACTATCGCCAGTTCAACAATCCGGTCGACTACCACCACCAGGATGACATCCTTTGCGAATACCTACTCAGGGTTCTCCGCCACGGGCAATTCCCCGACCGGTGTGATCCAGCCCACTTCCACGCCTAACAGCTATGCAGATTTCATGCCCGGCGGTTCAGCCTCCAATGTAGGTGGCTCCCCGGGAATCAGCTTTGGGGCGTTCAACTCTACGATCGAGGCACCAGTCAGTGCGCCGCTCAGCTTGTTTCGCATTCCTAACACCGCAGCCCCAGCCGGATTCCTTGGCACCTTCAATCTTTCAAACACTGGAAGTCTGTCCTTCGCACCAGTGCCCGAGCCTGCGGCCACTGCATGCCTCGCTGCTGTTGCCGGACTACTCACCATCCGCCGCCGCCGCCTCTAAAACCACCTTGGTGGCGGAATTGACACAGGGCAAAATGTTCCCGTGACGAAAACGTGACCAACCTAATGGTGCGCTGCAATCCATAACAGTGCACCTGCTTTGTAACCATATACCGCAAACACACTATTAACTAACTGAACTGATAATATGAAAAAGCTACTTCTCTCCAGCCTCATTGGCCTCGCTCTCTCCGCCTCCGCCTCCGCGCAAACCGTGCTCCGTTTGACCGGATCCACGGCCTTCCGGGCTGCAACGCACAACGCCATCAAAAACATCATGGGACCCAGTGTCACCTACGGATTCACCGGAAGCACCCTTGGTGGAGCCGGGCAGGCCATATTTACCGGCACTGTGGGCGCGAACCCCGTCATCATCAAAACATCATGGTCAGGTGCCGTGGGCGGCGTCCAAACCGTCGCTGGCAGCCTCAATGTAAACTTTCTCCCTAACAGCACCACTCAATCCGGCGGAGCCGGCACCAGCGGTGCCGCTACCGGCACGGAAGCCGCGATCCCCGATGTGGGAATGGCCGATCAATACCAATCCTCCACGCCATTCAATGCCCCTCCCTACGTCACACTTGTTTACACCACAGTTGGCGTCGTTCCATTCAAGTGGGTCGCCTCCAACGGGACCCCGGCCGGCGTGACCAACATCACCACCCAGCAGGCGCAGTCCCTCTGGGGAGCAGGGGAAATCCCTCTAGCGTTCTTTACGGGATCCAGTGCGGATCACGCCACGAAACTGTTTGCCACCGGCCGCGACCCCGACTCCGGCACCCGCGTGATCACCTTCGCGGAGAGCGGGATAGGTATCTTTAACGGCGTGCTGCAGTATCAGCCCACCGTCAGCGGAACTAACGTGGCGTCGCACATCCCGTGGCCCCAAACCACCGTCAATGGTATCGTGTTTACACAGGGAAATGGCGGCTACAACAGCGGAGGCACCCTTGCCGGCGTCATGCGTAACACCACCACTGGCATCGGCGGGCACTACATTACCTATCTGGGCCTGAGCGATGCCAACACGGCTACCGCACCGACCGGCACCGGCGCCGGCCCTGCCCGGGAGTTGACTTGGAATGGAGTTCCTTACAGCCTTTCGAATGTCAAAGAAGGTCTCTACACCTTCTGGGGATATGAGCATCTGACCTACCGCAGCTCACTAGCCGGTGTGCAAAAAAACGTGGCCGACACACTGGCTCTTCAAATCATCAACGTTGATTCCCCGGTCCTACTCAGCGACATGCAGGTGTCGCGTCAGAACGATGGCAGCTCAGTAGGCGCCAACTACTAAGACGCACCCGGCAACCATCCTAAACCCCACATAGGCATGAAGCCGGCGGAAGATGCCTTCCGCCGGCTTCTCTATTTCCCACTCTTCCCGCTACCGGGAGGCGTGCTGCCCTGTGGCCTCCAGCCGGAGTGCTCTCGATATGTGATGTGACGAAATAGACACTGAGCCGGCCTGCCCCGTCACCCATAAGCTTCACCCTAAAGAAGATGCCATGCGGGAGAAGATCCGCTAAACAATAGCATTACATCTTCCCTAACGCACACTTCCGAACCAACAGTATGATCCGCACTTTCATCTACGCTTCCTTTCTTTGCGCTGCGACGGCTGCCCAGGCTGCAAAACCCACCTATGCCATTAACGACCTTTTACTTGGGTTCAGAAAGGTTGGGGCCACACAATGTTATCTTGTAAATATTGGCCAGGCTTCCCAGTTTACCGGCGCGACTGCT
>JAYVJI010000197.1:0-9104 GCA_043769435.1 Verrucomicrobiota bacterium | reverse complement strand
GAACTGCCAACTACACGAACTCGGGCGCCACATTCGAGAATGGCACCGTCTACCAGCTCGAGATGCTGCTCGATTTTAGCACAGGCCGCTGGAGCGCGTGGCTTGATGGCGAGCCTATCGCTACAGATCTGAATCTGGGCGTCGCCGGACAAACCAGAGACCTAGGTGATATCGATGCAGTCTGGCGCTACCGCGAGTCCCAGCCAGGTAATAATTACATGGCCTTCGATGACTTTGCCATCACCAGCGAGGCGGCCCCGGCCCCCGTCATCGCCGCTCACCCGCAGAGCGCCTCGGTCTCCACCGGTGCCACCGTGCGGCTCGCGGTGGCCGCCTCGGGAGAAGCCCCCTTCACCTACCAATGGCAACGCAATACTGTGCCTATCCCCGGCGCGACCGGCCGCATCTTTACCCTCCCTTCTGCCGTGGCCGCACAAGCCGGCGACTACACCGTCGTGGTCACCAACGGCTTCGGCACTGCCACCAGCAACACGGCCACTGTCACCGTCACCGATCCTGCCGCTGCCGGGTTCAGCCCATGGGCTGCTGGTTTCTTCGGTGCCGGGGCTCCCGCAGCCACCGCCGGGCCCGATGCTGATCCGGATTTGGACACCATCCCCAACCTCATGGAATACGCCCTCGGCACCCACCCGCAGCAGCGCTCCGCCATCCCCTTTCGCGTGATTCTGCAAAACAACCGCCTCGTCGCTGAAATAGACCGCGCCAGTCTCCGGGCGGACATCGACTACGCCTTCGAAGCCACCTCCACCCCAGGCATCGCGGGCAACTGGGAGCGCCTTTCCCCGTCCCTTGAAACCCCTACACTGCTGCGGACTGTCGATACCGTGAGCACTTCCCAGATGAGCAAACGCTGGGTGCGGTTTCGCGCCACCCTGCGGTAAGTAAGTAAGTTTGGTGCTTTTCAGGGCAGGGTTACTGCGGGAGCCTGTTTCTGCGAACCCGGATTTGCCGTCTCCTTTGCTTTGGCAGCAGGAAAAAAGCAGGGAGACGGTTTTTCGTCCAGGGCGCGGCGTGACGTGTGAGTCTCTCGTCAGGGTGGAGCGAGCGGAGCGGGCGGGGCGTGAGTGCCGCGCCGCGTTATAGGGTCAGTCTTCGTCCCGGATCGGGTCGATGGGCAGGGCCGCCGGCGGCGTCACCGCACCGCTTTTGATACCCAGCTTTTCCTTCACGGCAGTCTCGATTTCTTTGTAGATGACGGGGTCATGCTTCAGGATTTCCTTCGCTGCATCCCGACCCTGAGCGAGCTGGCTGCCCTTGTAGCTGATCCATGAGCCTCGCTTGAGCAGGATTTCCTGTTCCAGCGCGAGGTCGAGAAGGCTTCCCGTGCTGGAAATCCCCTCGTCATACATGATGTCGAACTCGGCCTCGCCAAATGGCGGAGCGACCTTGTTCTTCACGACCTTGATCTTGGTCCTGCTCCCGGTGACGGTACCTTCGCTGTTCTTGATCTGGCCTATCCGGCGGATGTCCACCCGGATACTGGAAAAGAATTTCAGTGCCCGGCCACCAGGCGTGGTCTCCGGATTGCCAAACATTACACCGATCTTCTCACGGATCTGGTTAGTGAAAATACAGATCGTCCGCGCCTTGGATATCAATGCGGTGAGCTTCCGCATGGCAGCGCTCATCAAACGGGCCTGCGCGCCCACCGTGCTGTCGCCGATCTCCCCCTCAAGTTCCGCCCGCGTCACCAGCGCCGCGACTGAGTCCAGTACGATGATGTCCAGCGCGTTGGAACGCACCAGCGCTTCACAGATCCGCAGCGCCTCTTCACCTGAGCTGGGCTGGGAGACTAGGAGATCATCCAGCTTCACCCCCAGCTTGCGGGCGTATTCAGGGTCCAGTGCGTGCTCCACGTCGATGAAGGCGGCCAGCCCACCCAGCTTTTGAGCCTGGGCTATCATCGTCAGCGTCAGCGTGGTCTTACCGGAGGACTCCGGTCCAAAAACCTCCACGATACGGCCCCTAGGAAACCCTCCCGCACCCAGCGCGCGGTCGATCAGTAGATTTCCGCTGGGGATCACCTCCACATTCATCTTCCGGCTCTCACCGATACGCATGATGGAGCCCTCACCGAAGTCTTTCTGAATTTGCTGGAGCGCAATGTCCAGATTCTTGGCGCGTGCGGCGGTGATACGGTCTTCGTTGCTGGTGGCGGCGGGTGCTGGTTTTGCGGGCATGATGGTATAGAGAAAAGTGTTACTACGGGAAATAGGGGGGCTGCCCGGTACTGGCAAACGAAAAACGGATTCCTTTCCATTGATCGACTGTTATGAAGGAACTACTTGCATGATGGGTTTGACTGCGGGTCCGCGTCATCCGCTACTACTTCGCTTTAGAGATGCGGTAGGCCCGGGGACCACCGGCGGGCGCACTGTCGAAAAGCATCAGGATATCAATGGTGCTTTCGGTCTCATCAAGGAGGAGCATGCCCTCTGCTTTGGCTGAAGGTTGAGGGACATCTCCGATGAGCCGCGGGGGTGTTCCAGGTTTCCAGATGAAGAGGCGAAAGGTCTGATCTTCTCCCGGCGCCATGGTCTCAGGCTGCTTTTTTGTGGCCTCGGCGCAGGCATTTCCAGTCAGAATGAGGAATCCCTCTTTGACCCCCACCAGTTCCCGGACACCCATGCCATTTCCTATCGAAAGAGCGTGGAGCGTGGCCTCCGGAGTCGGAGTGAAGAGACTGGCCGGGGTGGCTTCGATGACGAAGGCATCGCCTTTGAGGTTGGGTCCACGCACGCCAAACCATAGCTTCCCGTCCTTGGCCGCAAGCCCTTCGATATTAAACCCATTGAGCTGCAGTGGCTGCCGCACATTGGAACTCAGCGTGCTGTTCTTTTCCACCCAAGGCAGCAGGCTGCCCACCTGCACACCGGCCTGGAGCGGAGCGCCATCGGCAGCGGTGGGGATGCGGATGATATGGCAACGGCTGGCATCGAAATCGCCCTTCTTCTTGCTCACCCCATGAGAACCTGTGACATAAAAGCATTTGTCGGACGCCATCCACGCGACCCCTTCTGTATCCACTTCCGTTTTCGGGACATTCACCTCCGGGAGCAGGTCGATGGTGGCCCCGGCTGTCACCGTAAGTGCCTTCCGGTCCATGATGCCCATCTGGATCCCGTCGCCCTCATCCGTGCAGATGAGGCAGTGTTTGAAATCAGGAGTGACCGCGATCCCGCTGAGGTCCTTGTCTTCAACATAGCCGGAAAAGCGCCATGCATCCGGCACCGCAGTGATAGTCCACCCGGAAGCAGGCGCGGTGACGGCGGGGACAGCGGGGACCTCCCGGGCGCAAGCCAGCAGGACGCTGGCGGCGGCGAGTCCCGTGAGAAAAGAGGGCGTATTCATGCTCATTCCGCTGCCAAGGAGACACAGATGATTTCTTTGTCATTCCGCGCATAGACGCACTGGCCGGCAAAAGCGGGATGGGACCAGACGACGCTGCGGCCCATGCCGGGTGAAGTCGCTTCGAGGATTTTTGCCCGGCTTATTTCGTCATATTTTTCTGGAGTCAGGCGCGCCAGTATAAGTTCCCCGCTGTCATTGAAAATAACATAATACTGGCTGGTGCGGGCCATGAAAAATGTCCCGCTGCTGGACTTTTTATTGTTCATGATGGCAGTGGATTTCCAAAGCCGGGTGCCATCAGAGGCTTTCACAGCGAGGAGATCTCCGTCCATGTCGCAGCCGTAGATCACGCCGTCGACAATGATCGGCGTCCCGTTTTTGGGGTGGATGGATTGGTTGGGCGCGCCCTCCCAAAGGATTTCCACCGAGCCGCCACCGGGCTTGACCATCATGGATTTTTTACCCATTCCGCCTACGAAAATCCGGTCGCCTTCCACCCGCGGCGCCATGATGGACATGCCGTAGATAATGTCAAGCTTCTGACTCCATACCACCTTTCCGGTGGCGGGGTCGAGGCCATGGAGAGCCTCAGGAAGCCAGATCAGCAGTTCCTCTTTACCGGCGTTCTTCCAAAGCACCGGCGGCGCATAGCCGATGTCCTTCCCGCTCAGAGCTCGCCAGATTTCCTTGCCGCTGGCAGCATCCAAGGCTACTGCCTGACTGCCTTTTCCGCCGCACAGGGTGTAGAGGCGTCCATCCTTTATCAGTGGGGTGGAGGAGTAGCCCCAGATAGGGGCCTTGGTCATGTATTCAGCGGCCAGGTTTTTCTCCCACACCACCTTGCCTGATGCTGCCTCCAGCACGGTCAACTGCCCGCCGCCGCCCAGTGCATAGACCATGCCGCCGACGATCACCGGGGAACACCGCGGGCCGTTAGGAAAGCTGAGATTCAAGGTGCAGTCATAGGCGTGCATCCAGAGCTTTTTCCCTGTGGCCTCATCAAGACAGAGCACCCGCTCCTTACCCGCAATGGTCGTCCTTGCACCTGGATTGGCATCCACAGTGCCGCTCTTCACTTCAAAGTCCATGACATACACCTTGCCGCCACTGACGGACGGCCCGCTGTAGCCATTTGCCACCGGAGTGCGCCAAAGGATTTTTGGCCCGGCCGCAGGCAGTTTATCAACAAGCCCGGTGGCCTTCCAGCTAGAGTCGCCCTGAGGCCCGAGCCATTGCGCCCAATCGGTGGCCGCGGAAGGCTGCTCCGCACGCAGCATGGTGAGGCCCGCTAGGGATGATATCAGAGTGAGAAACAGTAAACGCATGATAAAACTAGTAAGCGCTGAATGAGGCAGCGGTCAATGCTGGAAGCGGGGAGAAAAAAATTCGAAACTCCAAAACACTCCAAACTCCAATTCCACGAGTGATGTTCTTATTGCAGAGCCGGCACATTCCGCCCATTCCGGGCTCTCGCGATTATTGACAAGGACTGCCACCGCCAATACCTGCGGGCCACTGTTTCTGAGCTTCCTCTGGCGTAAACGTGGCGCTTGCTACTTTTCCACCGCGAAGCCGGCCTTTTGCCATGCGCCGAAACCGCCATCAAGGTGAATGAGATTTTTGATTCCGGCGGCTTTTAAAACGTTCAGGCATTTGGTGCTGCGCCCGCCGGACTGGCAATGAACGACGTAGGTTTTTGCGGGATCGAGCTTCGCGGCAAGCGCGGCAAAATCAGCCGCAAGGAAATCCAAGTTTTTGGCCCCTTTGAGGTGACCGGTTTTAAACTCGTCGGCGGTCCTGACATCCAGAACAATGGGTGCGCTGGTCTTTTTATCCGCCTTCTCTGCGGCGGCATCGAGGAGTTTTTTGGCACCTGGGGCATCCACATGGGTCACTCCGTCTTTGGTCGCTGGTTCCGCCGGTTTTTCAGTTGCTTTGGCGGTGGTTTTCTCCCCTGTTTTCTCAGCGGGTTTGGGATCCTTTTTAGCAGCATCCTGGGCCATGGCTGGGAAGGTGAGAAGGAGGGATAATAGGACGGTTTTCATGGTTGGATGTGGGTGTGCTGGGTGTGCTGGTTCTTACCAGAAGCGATCAAACAGTTTCTCAAAGGCGCCCTTCTGGTAGTTGGCTTTTGTTTTGCGCTGGAGCTTAGGCTCGGTTTTCAGCTCGGGGCTGTCTTTCGGAACGAGCCGGATGTTTTTGACCTCAAAGCGTTTTGTGGGGCAGTCATTGGTGTCCACAGTCATGCCGGAGATGGCCTCTAGAGCGTCGAGGCCTTGAGTGACGTAGCCGAAGACGGTGTAGTGACCGTCGAGCTTGGAAGCGGAGCGGAGCGTGATGTAAAACTGGCTGCCGCTGGACTGCTTGTCAGGTGCATCAACGGCTCCTGGACGGGCCATCGCCAGCGATCCCTTTTCATGGTTGCCTTTGATTTCGGGCTTCAGCTTGTAGCCGACGTCGGCGAGGCCCCATTCGTTGCGCTTGTCGTCAGATTTGGTGGCAGGGTCGCCGGTTTGCACGAGGTAGCCGCGTATGGCGCGGTGCCACGCGAGACCATTATAAAACCCTGTATTCACCAGCTTCTTGAAATTGGCGACTGTGGCGGGGGCAAGGTCGGGACGGAGTTCGATGATGATCTTCCGGCGGGTGCCATTGATATCTACGGTCATGACCGCCGTGTTGTAGTTGGCCCGGGAAAGGGGAGCTGCGGCGGCAGCGTCTGTGGCATCTGCGCTGTCCGCAGCCTTGGGCTTAAGGGCCATCATGGCGCGGTCCAGGGTGTTATTCACCGTGCTGCAGGAGGTGAGGGTGGCGGCACCGCAAAGCAGGAGCGTGAGGCTGAGTCGGGAAAGGGTCATGGCGTGTGTATCAGATCTGGAAAAATGGACTGGCGGAGGATGGTGTATCAACGGCGGCGGCGAATGTGCAAGAGAACGGCTGCCGCAGCCAGAGCGCAAGCGGAACCCGGTTCCGGCACCGGGATGAATTCCACAAAAAGTGCGGGCCGCAGTGTGCTGTCGCTGAATTGTGCGCTGTTGAACCGGGAGGCATTTCCCAGCCCGTTTTCGTTGCCGATGAGGATCCACCCGTGGTTACTTCCGGGGGTTGCCAGCCATGTGGCCACGTCGGGAGCCAGACCCGTCCACGTGAAGGTGCCTACACTCCCTGATACCATACTAGTGCTGCTGGCAGAGGTCAGGTAGTCTCCCTGAGCACCCGGGGCGGTCCAGAGTGAAGCGGGTGCGGAGGCATGCCGCCACGTGGCATCTGAGCCGATGAGCGCGGCCCCACTGCCGCCGGTGGAGGTATCGATGGTAGTGCCCTCAACCCATGCCCGGGTCATTTTATGCAGGCTCAATGACTCATTTCCAGCCCTGGTCCTGGACTGAAAAAGCCTCAGCTCAGCGCTGACGATGAAGGCACCAGCGGGAATGACAGCGGAGACATCAAACGCCAGCAAACTCCGGCGCAGTCCAGCGCTGTTGGTGGCTCCGGTAAAAAGGTAAGCACCAAGGCCGTTTGCCAATGTCCCTTCAGCGGATTCATAAAGGGTAGTATCTCGGAGCGCAGGAATATTCACGGTCGCAGCTTCCGCAGTCTGGCAAAACAGGCAGAGCGAGGAGGCAGCGGAGAGTAGTGAGCGGAACATGAGGTATGGCTGTGGAGCGGTCTGCCGCTCAGGGCAACGCGAAATCTTCCGCGCGCTGGTAACATCCATCCTCAAGCTTGACCAGCTGCATGGTCACATCCGTGAGAAGGCTGCTGGCGCCGAACCGGAACCAGTCCGGATGCAGCCAGGCGGCGCCCAGAGTTTCCTTCACCATCACGAGATAGTGCAGTGCTTCCTTCGCCGTGCGGATGCCCCCGGCGGGTTTCATGCCCACCATGGCCCCGGTTTCCAGAAAATGATCGCGAATCGCTTCCAACATTACTAGGGTCACTGGAAGCGTGGCCGCAGGCTGGATTTTTCCAGTGCTGGTTTTTATGAAATGAGATCCTGCTTTGATCGCGAGTGCACTGGCCAGACGGACATTATCGAGCGTGCGCAGTTCCCCGGTTTCGAGGATGGTTTTCAAGTGCGCTGCCCCACAGGCTTCCCGCACCGCACAGATGTCGTCATAGACCCGGCTGTATTCTCCGGCGAGGAATGCCCCGCGGTCTATGACCATGTCTATCTCGTCCGCTCCGTCCCGCACGGCGGCGCGGACTTCCTCCAACCTAGTGCGGAGGGCGGTCTGGCCGCTGGGGAAGGCGGTAGCTACGCTGGCCACATGGAGGGACGTGCCTGCCACTCCACGCCGTGCCGCCTTCACCATACTGGGATAGACACACACCGCCGCCACGGGCGGGCAACTGAACCGGGCATCCATGGGCTGCCGCGCTTTGGCACAAAGATGACTGACCTTACCGGGCGTATCGCAGCCTTCGAGGGTGGTCAGATCCATCATCGAGACTGCCAGCAAAAGCCCTGCCCGCTTGGCTTCATTCTTGATGCTCCGCTTCTGGAATGAGGCCGCCCGTTCCTCAGCCATCACCCTGTCCACCGGAGGGGCGGCACAGGTGAAGGGCTGACCATAGCGGGCGGAGGGTCGGACGGTGACTTCCATTGTAAGGTCACACCTGAACCCGGCAGCATGGAGTGCAATGCGAAAGATGAACCGGATAGTCAACTTCGCCCCCCAGCCCCGCCCGGCACCGCCCGTTCCTCTAGCATCTGAGCCGCCGCCACCGCAGCGGGCATCTCCCCGGGGGGGTGAAGGCCACCCGTGACCCTGCACGGAGTGATGAACGCGACTTGGAATAAGCCCACTCTGCGTGAGCCGGTGCGGGTTGCTATTTTCTCATGACGTGTCAGGTCTGCTGGATGTCCGTGCTGTTGTCGGTAAAAGATCTGAATATTTCCTTCCGGCGCTATGACGGCGGGCTGAGTCCGGCTGTGCAGGGGCTTACTTTGGAGTTGGCGAAAGGGGAGGGGCTGGCGATTGTAGGGGAAAGCGGCAGTGGTAAGAGCGTATCGGCACTGGCACTGGCGAGGTTGTTGGCCGAGCCTCCAGCGGTGATCAGCGGTCAGATCCTGCTCAACGGGGTGGACGTGAATTCTCTGTCCAGAGAGGGGCTGAGGGCGATCCGGGGCCGCAGCATTGCCTATATTTTTCAGGAGCCGGGTGCCGCACTGAATCCCGTATTCAATATCGGCAGCCACATGGCGGAGGTCCTGCGGCTGCACCGGCAGGATATACACGATCGCGAAAAGGAGAGCATTCGCTGGCTGCATGAAGTGGGCATCACCGACCCTGAACGTCGGCTTGGGGAATACCCGCACCAGCTCAGCGGAGGCATGCAGCAGCGGGTGATGATCGCCATGGCGCTGGCGGCGCAGCCGGACCTGATCGTGGCGGATGAACCGACGACCGCGCTGGATGTCACTATTCAAAGGCAAATCATGGAATTACTGGCGCGGCTTAAGCGCGAGCACGGCACCGCGATATTGCTGATCACGCATAACTTTGGCATCATCCGGGGTGTAGCGGACCGGGTGGGGGTGATGCTGCGCGGCTCCATGGTGGAGCAGGGCCCGGTGGAGCAGGTCCTCAAAGCGCCTGCTCATCCCTACACCCGCGGGCTTATTTCCTGCGTGCCTAGGCTCGGTCAAAGGCAGCGCCGCCTGCCGGTCTATCACTCTGGAGCCTGATGGATGCAGAACCACCCAGCGAGGAGCGCCCGCCGGTGAC
>JAYVJI010000196.1:0-5918 GCA_043769435.1 Verrucomicrobiota bacterium | reverse complement strand
GGATCTGCGTCTGGTAGTCTGCATTCAATCCAGCAAGCCACCGACTCTGTTCTAGGGCATCGCCAGCAGCGGTGTAATGGCCATCTGTCAGCCCGGCGGCTAGTGAGCCAGAGGTAATGCCTGTCCCGAATTCCGGAGGATCACTCTCACGGCGCATCTGTTCGACTGCGAATGCCCTGAGTTGATCACTCAATGCAAGGGCGGCTCCGCAGGCGGCAGTGGCGTGATTTTCCACCGCCAGAGGCAGGCCGAAGTATCCACGGACGGAGCCTGGATCAGGACTGTCAATGAGCGCTCCGTGCTCCAGCAATATCTGGCTGGCCCGGTTCCGGAAGTTATCACACAGACGCAGGAAATCACGTGCGGGCAATTGTTCCCTGAGCCGGGCATCATTCAGCAGCCTGACGGTAATGATGGCCGTGTCCCGCTGGTCAGGCAGCAGAAAACTATCTGCCGGAACCGATTTGAGCCTAACCAGCGCATGGCGGTTGAGCCTTCCCGTGAACCACCTAGCGGCGGAGAGAGGCTCTGGTGCCGCGAGCGCTCCTGCGATCATCCCGGCAGTGGCCGCGAGGATAAAGGAGCAGGGTTCCCATGTCAGCCCCCGCTGGCCGAGGAGCCATGACTGGAGCAGGGCTAGGCCGCTGCCGGCGGCAAGCAGGGCAATGCGGCGCGGCCATGAATCCAGCGCATTTCCCGCCCATGCAGCTAGGAGTCCGGCGGCGGCCGCTATTCCGGCAGTGATCCCGGTGGAAACCATGACCGATCCTGGCTGCCAAAGCGGTTCAGCCCATTGTGCAGGCACCGCAGACCATGCGGAAACAGACCCGGCCAGCCCGGTGATAGCAGCCAACGCAAGCGCAGGCCCGTTTCCCTTTTCGGAAGTGGCCCGGTCTGTCTGGGATGATGTGGATGCACTCAATTCACGCATACTTAAGCCCATTGCCCGCCGCAGACAAGCAGAGATAACAGCCCGACTCAGGCCATTTCAGAAGCCTGTGCATTTTTCTTACTGCATCGCTGCTTGCGCCTGCGGGCACGCGTTATACGTTTTGTTACCATGCTCTCAATGAAGATCCTGTCCCACACCTCCAAGTCATTTGCCACAGCCGTGAAGAAGCTGGACCGGCGGCACACGCCCTCCGCTGAATTGCAGTCCTATGTTAAAGGGATCATCCATGAAGTAGCGCAGCGGGGTGATGCGGCGGTGCTCGAGTTTGCAGAGAAGTTTGACGGAGCCGTGCTGACAGCCAAAACGATGGTGGCCGGTCCGCGCGAAATTGATGCAGCGGTCAAGGCTACCCCTGCCCGCGTGATGAAGGCCCTGCGACTGTCCCACAAGAATGTCACCGCTTTTGCCCGCAAGGGTCTGCGAAAGGGCTGGCGCATGAAAAATGCCCAGGGTGCAGAGACTGGTGAAATCTACCAGCCATTTCAGCGCGTGGGCATATACGTGCCTGGCGGCAGCGCGCCGCTGGTTTCCACGGTACTCATGACCGTGACTCTGGCCCAGGCCGCAGGAGTTCCGGAGATCATTGTCTGCACACCCCGCAGCAGGGATGGAACCATTGCAGCCCCTATGCTTGCCGCGCTGAAGCTTTGCGGAGCGACCGCGGTGTACGGCATCGGAGGGGCTCATGCCATCGCCGCCATGGCCATAGGGACTAAGACCATCCGGCCGGTCGATAAGATCATGGGCCCGGGCAACAAGTTCGTAGTT
The DNA here is from genome assembly GCA_043769435.1 of Verrucomicrobiota bacterium. Taxonomy (GTDB): domain Bacteria; phylum Verrucomicrobiota; class Verrucomicrobiia; order Verrucomicrobiales; family V1-33; genus JAYVJI01. The sequence continues at coordinate 4,198 of JAYVJI010000196.1, read as the reverse complement.
GAGGCAAAGCGCCAGCTCTGTGGCACTGTCGCCATCGATCTCCTCCCCGGGCCTAGTGAGATCATGGTCATCGCGGATGACACCGCCACTCCGGCGTATGTCGCCGCGGATCTGCTGGCGCAGGCGGAGCATGGCAAGGACAGCCAAGTCCTCCTAGCTAGTCCCTCACTGGCATTGATAGAGGCGGTGGTCCGCGAACTCACGTCCCAGCTTGCCAGTCTGCTCAGGGCTGATATTGCCCGGGAGGCGCTGGCCACAGGCTGCACGCTGCTGCATACCAGCGACGTAGCACAGGCAGTGGCAATATGTAACAGCTGGGCACCGGAACACTTGAGTCTAGTGGTCAAAAATGAAGCTAGGATCATCCCCGCGATTAAAAATGCCGGAGCCATTTTTGTGGGGAATTTCAGCCCAGTGGCCGCCGGAGATTTTGTCGCCGGCCCCAGCCATACGTTGCCCACTGGCGGAGCCGGCAAGTCATTTCCAGGACTTACCGTGGACCAATTTCAGCGCCGTACCAGCTTTGTCAAACTCAGCCGCGAGGCCCTGCGCCGCAGTGAGCCTGCCATCCGCACCTTCAGCGAAATCGAAGGCCTAGCCGCACACGGACGCAGTGCCGCCATCAGGCTCTGATCGCTCCCTCGACCCTCGACGAGCATCGGGATCGGCAGAATTTCGAGAATTTCGAATTTCGAAAGGTTAACCCTTCTTAAATTTCAACTCCAGGCGAAACGAATTGTTTATGAAATGCTATCTTTAGGGTAATTGTTATGGTAATTATAACATTTAGGATTATGTTATCCAATGTTGATTTCTCTAGGACACTGCACCAGATGCTGCACATGGTGGCTGAATTGGGCCGCTGTGGTTGCATTGAGTAGTTGCGCCTTGCCGAAGGGCCACCATGGAGAAGCAGGAGGGCACGGGCCATCAGGAACGGGCACGGTGGCAGCCCTCTCAGCCGGCCAGTCGCATAAGTTGAACCTGAGCAGCTGTCTGGAGCTGGCCCAGAACAGAAACGAAGCCCGTCCAGTGGCTGAAGCGGCCTTGACTCTGGCAGAGGCGCAGTATCGCCAGGCGATGGCAGCATACTGGCCGCAGGTGAACGGGCAGCTGGGGGCGCAGTTAAGGAATGACGACCTGAACTTTATCATGCCTGACATGAATGTGCCGGTGAGCGGGATGCAGCTGCAGACGCCTGCCTTTGCGCTCAAGACCCCTACCACGATGGTCACACTGCCTGCTAATGCGCTGGGGCCTGGCTTTCCCCCCAAAGCAGTGCAAATCCCCATCCCATCGCAAAACGTCACCATTCCCAGTCAGACGGCGACCCTGCCGGACATGAATTTTCAAGTGCCGTCACAGGAGGTCAAACTCATGGACAGAGCCATGGGTTCCGCCGGGGTGGACATGAAGTGGCTGTTGCTGGACGGCGGAGGCCGCAAGGCGCAAAAGGACCAGGCGAAAGCAGGCATCAAAGCAGCTGAGCAGGAGGTCCGCCGGTCTGGACTAGAGATCGCCCGGGACGTTACCCGTTACTATTACGGCAGCGTGCTTTGCCGCAGGCTTCTGAGTGTGGCGCGGGATACCCACAGCCGGATGCTGGAGACCCTGAAGTTCACAGAACAACTCTATAAAGGTGGCAGTGAGAAAGTTCTCAAGACCGACTACCTCCGCAACAAAGTCATGGTGGAAACTCTGGATGGCATGATCCGTGCCATGGAGGGGAACCGCGATCTGGCGGACTGCGCCCTGACATTTGCCATGGGCATGGACTGGCAGGAACGCGTGGAACCGGCAGACCTGGACCTGCCCGTGACTTCCGATGGTGTCCTGAGATCTCTGGTCGCCGATGCTTATTCCTTCAGTCCTGACTGGAAAAAACTGGAAGCCGGACTGGAGGCAGCGGAGCGCGGGGTCGGCGTCGCAAAGAGCGGCCACATGCCGCGCCTGGCATTCTCGGGCAACCTCCACACCATCCAGACTGGCAGTGATGGCACTGGCATCGCCTCTGATTCCAACCGTAACGGCTGGGCGGTAGGATTCGGGATCGAGCTGCCCATCTGGGACGGGATGCTAACCAAAAACCGGGTGGCGGAGGCGCGGGCACGGCTGGACATGCTGAAGCATCAGCGCGTGCACCTCCAGCAGGGACTGGCACTTCAGGTGAAGGCGGCATTCATCCGCATGCAGTCCGCCTCGGCAGAGCATGGATCAGCCGGGCAGGCGCTGGCATCTGCTAGGGAAAACCGGGAGCTTTCCAACAAAGCCTACGCGGTGGACATGATAGAGACCGATAAGGTGTTTCAGAGCCAGATGATGGAGGCCCTGATGGAAGCACGCTGGCTCAAAAGCGCAGGGGATCACCTGACGGCCCGGGCTGAGCTGGACTACGTAGCCGGGCGCAGCATGACAAATTTTCTGACAATCGCTCCATGATGACCCGCCGCACTTTATTGTCCACCGCCGCCGCCGCCAGCTGCATGCAGATGCCCCTGGCCCGGGCCGGCAACACATGGAAGATGCGCGCTGGCTTCGCCGCCTGCATGTTCACGGGGATGTCCCCCGGCGATGCCAAAGTAGCCGCTAACGTTTACGTCAAGCGCATCGCCGAGGACGTGGGATGCGACTACGAGGCCACTGTCTTCGATGATACTGCTCTCTTCATCAAAACGATAAGTGAGGAGCAGCTCGACTTCGTCATGATCTCAACGCTTGATTTCCTGCGGCATGAGAAGGAAATCAACTTGGACCCCTTCCTGGTAGTGGAGCGCGGCGACGAGCCTGAGGAGATTTATGAAGTCAAAGTCAGAAAGGACTCCGGGATAAAAGACCTGGCGGACCTGAAGGACAAAAGCCTGCTCTTTGACTCCCGGAAGGACTTGGAAATGCCACAGATGTGGTTGAATCAGGAACTGAGGAAAAAAGGCCTGCCCCGGCTTGATGTGCTGTGTAAGCCTGAGTATCCCCAGGCTGTATCGCAGGCGGTTCTGCCGGTATTTTTTGGAAAAAAAGATGCCTGTTTGGTGGCGCAGGCGCTCTTTGATACGGTTTCGGAATTGAATCCCCAGGTGAGCCAACGCTTGGTAACTCTGGCGAAATCGGAACCGCTGCAGAGCAGCCTCATTTGCCTGAGGAAAGGATACATGGAGCAGAAGCGGGGCATTATCGTGCAAACCGCCACCGCCTTGCAGGGCACCCCCGCCGGCCAGCAGCTGCTGTTATTGACGCGCGCCCGGCGACTTAGCAAATTCCGCCCCGGGCTGCTCGACAATGTGAAGAAGCTGCTAGCCAATGAAGCCCCGGCAGACACGACTCCTGCAGACCCCAACCTCTGATCTCCAATCCTCAATCAACAATCCCCAATCCCCAACGCATGATCCCCAACCCCTTCCATACTGTGCCCGTAACCCACGATCATATCGCGGTCCGCCGCACGTTGTTTTTGAGGCTCGCCATCCTGTCCACCTTGCTGGTGCTGTTCAGCGTAGGTCCGTGCGCGTTTTTGTTTATCCGTCAAAACAGGACCGCAGAATGGCGTATTCTGGAAAATCAGGTGGAAATGCTGGCCTCCACGCTGGCCCAGCAGACGCGCAAAGCCGTAGGAGAGGAGGACGATCCCACCTCCCAGATGCTCTACAGTCAGCAACTCTTCACTGAAAAAAGTCCGGTGGTTTTTTCCGCGATTGTACCAGTGGCCCCGGAGGCCGCCAGTCTGGTAACTTACCGCCGGAAAAAACCCGGCGGCATGGCACCATGGATGAGCATCACGCTTGGTCCGGAATGGCGCCCGCAGCAAAATCATCTCCGGCAGGAAATCTCAACGTTTGGCGATACAAAAGGGGAAGAAGTATTGGTGTGTACGCAGCAGATCGAGCGCCCTGCGGCAGCCCCCATTGGCTGGGTGCATGTCGGAATTTCCCTGAAAGACTACAAGGCCAGCATCTCGGAGTCCCTGCAAAATACGCTGTCTACGGTCATCCTTTCAGCACTCGCGGGTATCATAGCCTCCTTCTTTATGGCGCGGCAGATGACCCGGCCCGTAAAGTCGCTCTGCGCTATGGCGCGCCGCCTCGCTGGTGGAGACCTTTCCGCGCGCGGTGAATACCGGTCCTCCGGCGAAATGCAGCAACTCACTGATGATATGAACTGGATGGCAGAGAGTTTGCTCAGTAATCATAACGCCATCACCAAAAAT
>JAYVJI010000195.1:0-6841 GCA_043769435.1 Verrucomicrobiota bacterium | reverse complement strand
CCAGCAGAGCAACAGACGGCCAGAATAAGCAGGGAAGCGGGAATCAGGGAAAAAATGGTGGACATATCCCTCACCTCATGCCGCCTGTTATCCGTTCCCGCGAGGCGTTTTTTCCCGCATCGCCGGTTGCCCTGCCTCCACCTTCCACAACCGTCATGCCGTTGCAGCAGCCCGGACGAGGCCGCAGCGAGCGGGTGAATCCTTTTCGCTGGAAAAAAATAAACGCCAGTTCATTATTCGTGTCTCAACTTCCATTCAATCGATCCTAACTATGAGAAAACCAATCCTCTTTCTACTGATCACGCTGAGTCTGTCTCCCGGGCTTCATGCCAACCGGATAGTGGCAGCGGTGAATGGCCGTGCTGTGCTAGAAAGCGAAGTGAAGGAACTGTATCAATCCCGAGAACTGGAGATCCGGCGCCGCGCCACTGATAAAAAGCAGGCGGAGGCGGAGATCGCTAAAGTGTGGGACGAAACCCTCCAGACGCTGATAGACCAAGAGTTAATCCTGAAAGAGTACGAGCCCTACAAGGCGACCTTCGACTCCAAGGTGAAAAACTATGCTGAGGAGGCGGTGAAGACCAGGTTCATCGCGAAGATGTTCAACGGTGACCGCGAGAAGTTCCTCAAGGAATTGAGCCTGACGGGTATCAGCTATAAAAAGTTTTTTGAGCAGCAAAAGAGGAACGTGGTGGCAGAAATGATGCGGGGGCAAAACGCCCGCCCGGAATCCAGCATCATAACAGAGGAGGATAAGCAGGAATATATCCGCAAGCACAGCGAGGAGTTTCGCCTGGGGGGCAAGATAAAGCTGTGGGCCATCACCATCAACGGCACTGTGGAGGGGAGCACCACTGCGGGGCAATTGGCACTGGCCAAAGAGGTGCGGGCCAAACTGCTGAAGGGAGACGATTTTGCCTCGCTGGCGCGGACCTATTCTCAGGACAGCAAACGGGCAGAGGGCGGAAATCGCGGTTGGCTGGAGCAGCGTGACCTCCCGCAGCCGATGTGGGTATTGGTCTCCAAGCTGAAAGCCGGAACTGTTAGTGAGGTCACGCCATTCGCCGGGGACTTCTACATTTTCTGGGTGGAAGCGGCCCAGCCAGGGCAGATGAAGCCGGCGGATCAGGTGAACGCGGAAGTGGAGAAGCGCATCGACATCGAGCGCAGGACCAAGGCCGGCGAGGAGTGGTTGAAAAAGCTCCGCAAAAAGGCGAACATCGAGATCAAATAGGCGGGGCTGATTTTAAACCCGATCGAAGAAGTCACCATCAATCAGGGAGCCGGAATGTCCGGCTCAGGCCAGGGGCAGTAGCCCCTTTCAATCTCGTCTATCTCCGCCAGCCTCCACGCGAAGGACTCAGCGAGGCTGCGGCGGGCACTGATTTCCGATCTTCCGCCATGCGGATCGCCCCATTCCCAGCAGCGGCAGTGAGTCCATGGAATTGCTGCGGACTCGACACATCCGGCGTATCCACGTTCCAGCGATGATAAACAAGAGAAGTTTTTAGCTGGTGAATCTTTGCCTGTTCCCACCAACAAACTCCACTAAATCGACCACCGTGGTTCATCCCCCGCAGGGAGGGTGGAAGGAAAATGGTTTTTTCTAATTCCCCACGCGGAAGATGTGGAATAATAGGGCAGGGTTACCGCGCAGACGCAATCAAAGCTAACATCTCATAAAATCACATAAATGGAAAACAACACGATCTCCCTGTCTACCAGCTCCAGCTCCAGCTTCTGGCAACATCTTGCTACAGAAGCCCTGCCGGCCACCATCATCTATTCATTGGCGGGGATCCTGCTGGCGCTTTTCGCGTTTCGTTTGCTGGACTGGGTGACGCCTGGAGATTTGAACCGTAAGATTTTTGAAGAGGGCAACATAGCCGCTGCCATACTGGGTGCCGCCCTAGTTCTGGGCATCTGCGGGATTATAGTCGCTGCCATCGCCGGATGAGTGAGTATCTCAGGCTAGCAGAAGTGGACCGGAAAAGGCGGCGGAGCAGGTGGATCACTGTCGGTGTCGCTGCGGCACTGGTGGTGGGAGTCCCAGTGATGCTGAGCCAGTGCGGCGATGATGAGGACCCGGTAGTGGCTGGTCAGGCCTATGCTAACAATTACTACGTCCCCGGAGCCGGGTATTACCATGCGGGATTCAGTAGCTTTTTCCCCTTTCGGTATAACCACTATGACGCGTCCCGGGGCGGCTATTACTACGGAGGCGGCTGGCACGGCTCGCCGGACACCGTCCATAATGCGGTGACGTCCGTGCCCCGGCGTGAATCGGTGGCGCAGGCAAACGCCAGTTACCGCGCGGCGAATCCCTCGAAGCGCGGCGGCTTCGGACGCACCGGTGGCTTTTTCTCTGGACGCTCATGATCCGCCACACCCTCACCCCGCGTCCTGACTGGGAGCAAAAAACAAGCAACCTAGGACTGGCATGGCATCACGACGATGCCCGGACGCCCTACTGGGATGAAAGCGTAGCCTATGCCGTCAGCCTAGGGGAAATCCACAGGCTGGAGGAAGCTGCTGCGGAAGTCCACCAGCTCTACATCGAAGCGACGGAGCATGTCATCGCGAAAAAACGATGGGAGGATCTGGCGATCCCCACAGCGCATATTCCGTTGATCCGTCAGGCCTGGGAAAAGGAGGAGTTCACACTTTACGGGAGGTTTGACATGGTGATGGACCGCACCGGGCAGCCGCTCCTCCTAGAATATAACGCGGACACACCCACCGCCCTGCTGGAAGCATCCATCGTCCAGTGGCAGTGGCTGAAAGAGGTGAAGCCGGGGGCGGATCAATGGAATGCCATGCACGAAAAGCTGGTGGCTGCATGGCACGGACTGGCCCCGGCGAAGATTCATTTTGCCTCCGTGGCGGACGGATGGGAAGACGAAATCACCGTGGCGTATCTGGAGGACACGGCGCGGGAGGCCGGACTGGACACCGTGCGTCTGGCCATGGCCGCAGTGGGATGGGATGAAAATGCGCGCCTGTTTACCGATGAAGAGGATGAGCCCATCCGCACGCTCTTTAAGCTCTACCCGTGGGAGTGGATGCTGCGGGAGGAATTCAGCCGGCACATCGCCGGAGGTGGATGCCGGTTTCTGGAAGCCCCGTGGAAACTGCTCTGGAGCAACAAGGGCATGCTGGCGATACTGTGGGAACTTTTCCCGGCCCACCCTGCCCTGCTGCCCTGCTACCGGAATCAGGGGCTGCTGGGTGATACCTATGTGCGAAAGCCCTTCTTCAGCCGGGAGGGGGCAAATGTCAGGATCGTCCAGGAGGGCGTGGTCTCCGCTGAGGAGGAAGGGCCCTACGGCGCAGAAGGCTGGGTGTATCAGGCGCTGGCGGGGAATGAAGCATACGGGGGGAATTGGCCTGTGCTGGGGATCTGGATGGTGAATGGCGAGCCGGCGGGAATGGGGATCCGCGAAGATACTAAGAGGATCACGGCGAATACATCAAGATTCATACCCCACTACATCCCGTGACCACAGCCGGGCCAGCCGGCGGCGCTTCAGACACTTGCATATGGATTTTTGCCTGCTACTGCGGGGGCACTTATGAAGTGCCTGCTCTTCCCACTGGTGCCCCTGATGTGCCTGCTGAATGCCTGTTCCAGCCCGCCGAAGTCCACTGCCACTGCTTACAGCGGCCCCCGGCCTCTGCTGGTGAACGGACGTGCCATCGCACCGGAGGGCGTCCCCGATGCCGTGCGGCGGGCCGTGGCAGCAGGGAATGCCATCCAGCATATGCCCTACGTCTACGGCGGGGGACACGGCGCGGCCGCCTCCGGACTGGACTGCTCCGGCAGCACCTCCTACGTGCTGCGCAGCGCGGGCCTGATGCAAGGATGCATACCCAGCCAGGCCTTCCTGAAGTGGGGTCGCAGCGGCCCCGGGAAATACATCACCGTCTATGCCAGAGACGGTCACGTCTTCATGACCATCTGCGGACTCCGCCTGGATACCAGCAGCGGGGGAAGCGGCCACGTCGGTCCCCGCTGGAGCACCAAGCCCCGGACGCTGGCGAAATTCAAGGCCCGCCACCCGGAAAACCTGTGACTCCCCCGCTCTCCATTGAGGACATCACCGCGCGTATCCGCGCCTTCCGGGATGCGCGGGATTGGCTCCAGTTTCACAGCCCCAAGGATCTGACCGTCGCCATCATCGCAGAGGCTGGCGAGCTGCTGCAGCCGTTTGTCTGGAAGTCCCCCGAGGACAGCTGGGAACGCGCCAGAGCCCAGCGGGACGCCATCGCCGGTGAGATAGCCGATGTGGCGATTCTCCTCTTCGAACTAACGGATAATCTCGGGCTGGACCTGGCGGCCGTCATGAATGCCAAGCTGGACCGGAATGAGGAACGCTATCCCGCCGACAAAGCCCGCGGAAATAACCTCAAATACAACGAACTGTAGTAAGCAGGCGGCCAGGGTTGCTATGGTCCAGCATGTCCAGCTTGCCTAGGGCCCATGCACCATCCATGCATCGCCCGCATCGCTCATCGCTCTCAGCGGGCTCAGCAGGCATTCTCCGCCCTTGATTACAGGCCCGGGCAGCCCGTGACTACTACTCTATATGACTATGACTATCACTATCGAATACTGCGGCATGTGAAACTACCTGCCCATGGCCACCCGTGAGGCGGCCGGGATTGAGGAAGCTACTGGTATCAAGGCAACGCTGATTGAAGGACGTGGCGGGATTTTTGATGTGAAGCTGGACGGGGTGCTGCTGTATTCCAAGCACGCCACGGGCAGACATTCTGAACCAGGTGAAGTGGTGCGGTTGCTGGAGCAGTTACCGCTTTTGAAAGGCATCAGGGCTTCACGTCAGGCAAGTAGCAGCCCAGAGCAGTTGTGAACCGGGGATCCGGGGGCTGGCCAGCGAGGACGGATTCCAGGGCAAGGCGGAGGTCATGCCGGTGCGCCACCGGTTTTGTGACCCCTAGCTTTACAGCCCGGTCATCTATCCTGCCGCGATAGAGCAACTCCCCGCCGCTGCCAAAAACCGCCGCTTCCGGCACTCGCGTGGCTCCGGCCAGGCGGGCCAGTTCACCCCTACCATCCCTCAGGCCCGGGAAAAGCAGGCTGTAGTCACTGCGGTGGGTGCTGATCTCTGCGGCGGTTTCTGTGGCATAGACCCCGTAGAAGCTGACCCCGCGCGGAGTGAAATCCGCCACCAGTCTGGAAATTTCAGGCGCAGACGTATTGGCTATGGGGCAGTCATGCATGAGGAAAAGCAACACCACTGCCTTGCTGGCGCCGACAACCATCGGCGTGCGGTGAATACCTTCAGAATCCAGCAGAGTGAGCGGTGGCGAAGGGACGGCTTGCTGCGGCTTAGCCTGCGCAGAGTCCAGATTCCCGTGACAACCTGCCAGGCAGAGAATAGCAATCAAAACGATAACAGACCGGAACATGGCACACATGACTAGTCGAGACCTATTTCTCCAAAGCCGCGCATAAAGGGGAGCATGGCATCAATGCCCGGCTTCAGCTCGTCAACATCCAGCCTGCCATCTTTGTTCCCATCCAATGGCAGGACCAGCTGCCGCAAAACCTCGAACCCGTTACCCGAGGGCACCTTCTGTTCCTGAGAGATCTGACTGGCCACTGTGGCCATACTGGCCGCATCATTCTCAAAGACCCGGCTCACAAACTGGCCAGTTAGGGTTCGCTTCAGTAAGTTGTGAATCGCCGCCTTTTCCTCAGGCGTATTGAGCATCACAGTGAGGGTTATCGTTCCCATTTCATCAGCCGAGGTGGGGCCCCAGCGGACGGGCTTTGGCGGATGGATCGTCTGATGAGGATTCGTGTCGCTGTTGTCCCAGGAGATCAAGGCGTCCAGCCGGGTGCCTGCCGGCAGCTTCACTGGCTGAGGAAAGGCGTAGTCTTCCTGCCAGGCGAAGTTCCAGTCGGACATTTTGAGCAGCCACTTCTTTTCACCGTCAGGTAGAGTAGCCGTCAACTCCATGCGCTTGCCGAGGTAGTGAGCGTGGGCATTCACCGCGATGGCCTCCACAGCCACCGGCAGCACCATGCTGTTCTTTTTGATGTATTCCTTCTCTCCGGCTGGGATGCTGATGCCATCCAGAATACCAAAGAAAGGCGGCACCGGGACGATGGTCCATGGACGGGATGTCGGCTTTTCCGAGACATGAAACCCGACCACGGATTTATCCTCCACAGCTTTACCGTTAGGGTGGTAATGCACCTGGATCACCAGATCCGAGCCAGCAGGCAGCAACCAGGCGAGACCATAGGGCACCGGGGCAAACTGCGTGCCTACATCCCATCCGCCCAGGTAGCGAAAGCTTCCATTGCTCCGGCCCATTCCGTTATAGCCGGGCGCAGGATCTGCGGCATCGGCTTTGCGGGCCTTGCCCTTGGTGTCGAGAAAATAGAGCACATGATGCACGGCACCCGGGGCCCCGGGCCTCAGTTCTATCGCGTTGACCCATGTGTCTTTTGTAAGATTAAGCGGCAGCACAAAATTCCTGTAAATATCCCGCCCCTCCGCCGGCACGCTGAAGGCTTCCGGCATTTCTACCATGATGTCCGGCTTTCCCAGCTGCCACTCACTGGAAAACTCCGGCAGCTTTGGGAGCATGGTGGCATCCCCTTCCGGCGTCCCAGCCTCCAGCCAGCGGCGGAACAGGGTGATTTGCTCATCCGTCAGTGAGCGATCATTGGCATACTGAACCACCCCCCGGTCTGCATGCCAAGGCGGCATGGTGCGTTCACCGGTGACTTCCACTATTTGCTTCGCCCGCTTTTTTACCTGTTCGTAATTCAGCAGCGGAAATGGAGCCACCTGGCCATCCCGGTGAC
>JAYVJI010000194.1:0-2544 GCA_043769435.1 Verrucomicrobiota bacterium | reverse complement strand
TCCGCAGATCATAGCGGCGAACGTTCGTTCCCTCCTGGAAGTACATCATGCCGGTGTTATCCAGTGCTGCGGCGGTGACGTTCCATACCGCACCGGGTGACAGGGTGGTGAGCTTTGTTTGGGAAACAATAGCGCTCGCGGCGGCATTGAGCTTCACGCGGACCAGATCGGTGCTGGCATTGTTGATATAGTAGAGCGAGTCGCCGTAGTGAACGAGATGCTGCGGATGTGTCGTGGGCAGGAATGCGCCCGTCGTTTTGATGTCGCCGATCAGCGTATGAACGCGGTCCTTGTATTTTGCCAGCCGGATGGTCGCGTTATTGTTCTCAAGGTAATATATGGTGCGGCTCGCGGCATCCCACGCGATGGCATCCGCGTCGAACAGGGCTGTGCTCGTTTCTGGAGTTGTCACGCCGGTGACCGGATTTACGCGATAGATGCGGGTCGTGCGGTCCACGGCAAAGTAGTCGGGCATGGCCTCAGTTCCCATGCTGAGCGGTCCCACCGGGAAGGCCACGGCCTCGATGTCGGCCAATGCACCACCGGAGATGGTGCTGGTGTTAAACCGGGTGGTATCATTGGAAGCTCCGCTGACTACTGTCCGCAACGTGTTAGGAAAGGTTCCGGTATCAGCGTTGGTGCCTACCAATTCTCCTGTGGCGTTGTAGGAAGCGAGGCCCTCATAGTCATTTCCTGCATCCGAACTGAAGACACCCGTGATGGCTCCGGTGAGATAGTTAACAGTGTAGATTTTGTCATCTGCGGCATCAGTGACGTAGAGGGTGTTTAGACCGCCCGCTGCGAAGACAAGGTCCTGACCATCAGTGACGGACTCTCCAGCGCCGGTCAACTGGCCCGTGATGGAGACATTGGTCAGCTGATTAGTGGCCGGATCGACGGCCAGTGAGTTAATGCGCAATAGGTAGTCCGTAGCAGTTCCGTCGCCCTTGTTAAAGAGGATATGCAATTTCCAGTCATAGCCGATAGCGAGACCGTAGACGGTGTCTTGAACCGTCAGCGCGCTGACCGGTCCGAGCTGAGAAAGCATCTGCTCCAGATCACCCACGAAGGTGGCGACCGGGGGAGTGGGGTTTGTTCCCCAGGTGAGCCCCGCGAGGTTGATGGTGAAAAGCGGGCGCTTGTAGATCACTCCGTCCACTGTTGTGGGAATGTTCCGCACGAAGTAGGCGGTGTTCGTATTGGATACAGCTAGGGACTCTATCTGACATCCCCCGCTGAAGGCGGTAGGGGTGCCGTTGCTGAGGTATTTGATTTCACCCCAGTCGCGGGCCACCACATTGAGCAGGTTCCAGTTGTGGAACTCGCCCAGGCGCCTGGTGTTCTCAGAAACGGCCCAGAGTGAGTTGGAGGAACTGACCGGACGGCTGGGCTCCTCTCCGGCCATGTCCCAGAAGACGATAGGAGGGAAGGTATCCACAGGACTGGACTCGCCGCCGGTGCCCCGGTTGATCTGATAGACGCGGGTTTCCTCGGTGTCCTTGCTGCCGAAGAGGATGCCCCCGGAACTCATCAGCAGGCCCCGCCAGTTTTGAGTTTGAGGGGGAAAGCTCACAAGTTCCTTGTGTGAGAACATACGGAAGTATCCGTTGAAACCACCGCCGCCGGAGATGTTTGCGTTGGCATCGGTGCCCACGGCTACGTCGCCGGTGTCGAGGAAATTATGTGGTGGAATGGTGAAGGAGAACGAAACGTCATTGACCTTGGCCATGGCCGTGACTGCGGTTCCGGGACCATTGAGCGTGATCTGGTATATGTCGTCGGAGTTCGGCGCGATGAAGAAGAGATTGCCATCCCAACAGAAGAGATTGTTAGGCCTTGCAGCAGGGATACCCGCCCACGGTCCGGAGCCCAGAGTGGCCAGGATAGTGTGCGTGTTTCCGGCAACATCATAGCTGCCGAGACGCCAGTTGGCGGCGACATTCTCGATGTAGTATAGCTTGTTGCGGGTAGGGCTCCGGGCGATGGAGTTGAGCACGAATGGTGCCGTCGTGGTGATGGTCTTGTTGGCCCCACTGTAAGGTTCAAACTTGTAGATGCTGGTGTTGCCGCCACCGACTGCATAGCACTCCGGCAGCCATGGGTTAGGCAGGGTATTTCCGGAAATATCCCGGATGCTGAGGCTTGGGGTGATGGCCGCTGGAGCAGAGCGGACTCCCGTGCCGGTGTGCATGGTGTCCAGCACAGTCGGGGTCGAGATGTTGGTGCCCCGGAGGACGTTGCTGCTGTTGAATGCCAAGGAACTCATCTGGGAACCTATGGCTAGATTCTCCGTGTAGTTCCGGGGGCTGTAAATGCTGGCGCGTCCAAACAGATCGCTGGTCTCAGAGGTGAAAAAGAGCACCCCGGCGGCATTCAATGCCACGGCTCCCACAGTGCCAAAATTGCGCGTGTTACCGCTCAAGTCGAGGATTTTGGTGTTGTCGGCTACACCGGAAACTATGTTGATCCGGACGAGATCATCATCTCCCTGAATGGAATATAGATCACCAAATATGAAAATCAGGTTTTTGGGGCTGTTCGAAA
>JAYVJI010000193.1:0-3013 GCA_043769435.1 Verrucomicrobiota bacterium | reverse complement strand
CGGTTGCAGCCCGTGCCCCGTCGCTCCGAGACAGGCTAACGCCCGACGATAGCCGCCTTCAAATGGGGGAGCGTTGCGTGCACGGGGACGCGCTGGGTGTTTTAATACGGAAAGATTGATGGCCTCGGCCAACGATTCATTCGCGGCTTGCCATCGGGGGAATCCCGCACTTTCTGAGGCGATTCATCCTTTACCGCAACCATCATGTCATCCACTTCCGACGCTCATCTTCATACGGCCCTCGACGCTGCCCGGCAGGCCGGGGCCTTGCTCAAAGCCAACTACGGGGGAGTGCTGGGCGTGAATGAATTGAAGCAGTATGACATCAAGCTGGAACTGGATGTGCGCTGCCAGACGCTGATCTCGGCGGTTATCCTGAACAGTTTTGCGGACCATGCGATCTACGGGGAGGAGGGGCTGGCAGGCAATCAAGAGAGTGATCACCAATGGATCGTGGATCCCATCGACGGCACTGTGAATTATTTTTACGGCATTCCCCATTTTTGTGTGAGTATCGCTCTGCGGATCCGGGGGGAGATCGTCCTCGGGGTGATCTATGATCCGATGATGGATGAGATGTTTGTGGGCAGGAAGGGGGAGGCTCCCACGCTGAATGGCGAGCAGATGCGTGTGAGCGGGCGGGCGGCCCTGGCGGATGCGATGATCACGGTCGGTTTTTCAAAAAACAAGGAATCCATTGAGGCCGGGCTGCGGCGGTTTGGTGATCTGCTGCTAAAGGTCCGCAAGACCCGGATGCTGGGCAGCGCGGCGCTGGGCATGGCCTACGTCGCGGCTGGCAGGCTGGACGCGTACATTGAGGAGGTCATCAGTCTCTGGGATGTGGCTGCGGGTATCATCCTGGTGGAGACGGCAGGCGGTAAGGCCCGCCTTTACGAGAAGGACGCTGTGGCGGAAAAGTACTCTATGTGCTGCTCCAACGGTCTGCTCCCTCTGGAGGAAGTGGAGGCTGAGATGACTGGGTTTTAGGCAGGCCCCGGCACTTTCCCCGCACCCCGGTCCTGTGTCGTTCCCCGCTTGCACGGCGGGGGAGCAGCGGGTTCATGCAGCTGTCTAGCTGGCCCGGCTACGGCAGGGCCTTGCCTCCACTTGTTAGTTTTTGAAACCACTTGCCAAAATAACCACTTACTAAAATCATGAAAAAGATACTTACCCGTTCCCTGCTCCCTCTGCTGACCACTATTCCGCTCTATGGCGCGGATCTGGCCGCTGTCCTGCCTGACGAATCTGTGGCCTATCTCACCGCTGAGGGATATCCCCGGTGGATGGCGCTGTCGGAGCACCCTGTTGTGAAGGTGATGCCTATTGCGGAAATCAAAAAGGCCTATGTGGCTATGATGGCGGCAGCCGGGACGGACTGGGAAGAGGAAAAGAAGCTGATGGCGGCGGAAATGGGGATGACGTATGACGAACTCGTCGCTAAATCCGGGCGCTCCGCCATGACGGTTCATGATTTGAAGTTTCCGGAGGACATGAACCCGGATAACTTTGGCGGTGAAATCAGTGCTGCGTTTGAGTTCGATGTCGATGAGGCACAGTTTGATAAATACGTCGACGGGCTTATCAAAACCTGGCAGCGTTCATTGTCCAAGTTGACTGCCAAACCCGAGACGGCCCAAATAGTTGAGGGGGTTGACAAAATCAAGGAGGCTATGGAGCTATCCGTGACGGACTACGAAGGGGTTAAAATTCACATTTTCAGAGTGAAAGATGACGACAAGTATAAGGATGTTCCGGCGTTGGCTCGGGAGTTTGCCTACGCATTCAGCAGCAAGGTGATCCTGCTTTCCAGCGGCGCAGACGGGGTGAAGGAAATGATAGACCGCCAGAAATCCGGAAAGCTGGAGGGCTCGCTGGCCAGTTCTGATTATTTCAAAAAAGATAAGGAGATGAGCGGCGAAGGGCTCATGACGCTGAGCCTGCATCTCGAGCCGCTGTTGGAGCAGGGGCAGGAGTATATGCGGAAGGAAATGGAGGCTGGGAACAACCTAGCAGGGGGGGCACCGGTGAATCCGCTTCAGGTCTGGGCGGCACTGGGGGTGGATAAGCTGACCAGCGCCGTCCTCACCATCCAGGAAGGCAAGGAATATCTGGACGCCACGGGCTTTCTGAGCTTCAGTGACCGGCCTGGCGTGATGTTTGTGTCCATGCCCGGGGCAGGTTCACCACCGGCTTTTCTACCTGTCGGACTGGAGCAGGCCACCTACATGAAGATAGATACCGCGAAGACCATGGCCAACCTAGAGAAGCTGCTGGGGGAGATCTCACCAGTGGTGGGTGCCGGCATGGCGATGGGCTTTAATCAGGCTAAGGAAATGACGGGGGTGGACATCCGGAAGGATATCCTTGAACAGATGGGGCCGGAGTTCTTCTCAGCGTCTCTTCCGTCAGACAAAGCTGAACCGGCGGGGGCGGATGACGCTGCTCGGCTCACGGCTGTGTGGGCCGCGTTGGGCAGTGGTGTCTTTGGGGTTCATTTGAAGGATGCCAAGGCATTTGAGCTGTCGCTTCAAAGTATCATCAACAAGCTGGCGCCGGGCACAGCGCTGTTCCAAGAGGTGGAGTATCAGGGGTTCACGATTCACCGCGTGAAGGATGCGCCGGAGGAATTGTTTGTCGGCTATGTGCTGACTGGTGACTGGCTACTGCTGGGCTATGGCAAAAAGGATACGCTGGAGAAGGTCTTGGGACGAATCGGCAAAACAGACGGGGAGAATTTTTTCGCCCAAAAGTCTGTTGCGGCGGCTTTGGCCGGGATGCGGGAAGGTGCCGTTTCGGCGTCCGTCTCTGATGTCGGATTGATGCTCAACAGCTTCTCAGGTATGTTGACAACAACGATGGAGACCGCTGTGGGAAAGACTGAAAGTAAAGAGCTGGAGGGCATCATTGGGTTCTACAGGGAACTCTCTAAGCTTAAGTTCCCTGCGATGATGATCTCGGGGGAATGGATGGAGAAAGACCATGCTGAGATGCGTATCCGCCTGTTGCCCAAAGC
>JAYVJI010000192.1:0-1773 GCA_043769435.1 Verrucomicrobiota bacterium | reverse complement strand
TATATTCCGCTTTCTACTCCATGCCGATTCAGTCCGTCGAAGGGCTCAGTCTGACGGTAAACGCAACGAAGCAGGACAGCGACGTCAATACCCTCGGGGGCGCGGGGGTGGCTGGACGCGGCTACATGGCGGGTATGCGCCTCAACAAGATGCTCCCGCAGGGAAAGTCATATTTTCATTCCATAAGCGGAGGATTTGATTTCAAGAATTTTGATCAGGACGTGCAGGTGGGTGACAGCACGGTGGTGACGCCTATTGAATACTTTCCCTTCAGCCTGACCTATAGCGGCACGCAGGTTTCAAAGACTCACAGCTCTGACCTGAACGCCAGTCTGGTTTTTCACTTCCGCGGGATGGGAAGCGCCGCGGATGAATTTGATGGCAAGAGGTTCAACGCAGACGGTGCCTTTGTTTATCTCCGCGCCGATGCCTCACACACGCACGATTTGCAGAACGGCATGCAGGTTTTCGGGAAAGTGCAGGGCCAGATTGCCAGCGGCCCGCTGGTGGACAGTGAGCAATTGAGTGGAGGCGGACTGAGCAATGCGCGGGGCTATTTGGAGTCCACAGCGCTTGGCGATAACGGTGTCTTCGGCTCCGTGGAAGTCCGCTCACCCTCGTTCATCCCTATCGTGTTGAAGGAGGGGGAAATGCGGCCGTCACGGCCGAATGAGTGGCGTATCTATGCTTTTTGTGACGCGGGCATTCTGTCCAATCACGATCCCCTTCCGGAACAAGACTCGGATTTCTCCCTGGCCAGCGTGGGCCTGGGGAGCCGGTTCCGGGTGCGGGACCATTTTAACGGCTCGCTTGATGCCGCCTTTCCGCTCCTGGACCAGGGAACCACTGACGCCGGCGACATCGCCGTGACCTTCCGTATGTGGGCGGATTTCTAACATTTACACAAAACAGGAAACGCAATGCTCAAGTTGAACCAGAATGGAATCTCTCCCGCCCGCCGCTTCTTTGCCGGCGCGGTTCTCACGGCCTCAGCCATGCTGCTTACCGGCTGCGGTTCCGATTAAACGTGGTGGAACACGGAATGGACCATGCGAAAGGACATAACCGTGGATACCGCCGCCGCAGGGGCCACGGAGCTGATCGGCGGCGCGCGCGTTCTTGTCAGGCTGCACGAGGCGAACCATGCGTTCGCTTCCGGTAAGGAGGACGCCACCGACATTCGTTTCATCGCGGAAGACAACAAAACGGAATTGCCGTTTTATGTGGAAAAGTACGATGCGCTCCTTAACGAGGCACACGTCTGGGTGAAGCCTGAGGAACTCAAGCCGGGCGGTAAGACCTCCTTCAGACTGTACTACGGCAACCCCGGACCGAAGGCGGTGAAGGTGGATGACTCCAAAGCCACCTTCGATTCGGACACGGTGCTCTCGTGGAGTTTTAGTGACAAAGGGACGGCACCTGGCGATGGCACGTCCAATGGTAACAATGGCGACGCGCCGTACACCCAGGTGGAGGCCGGGCTCAGCGGCGCGGCGGTTAGTTTTACGCCGCAGTCAGTGCTGGCCGTGGAGCCGAAGCCCACGCTGCAATGGCTGGCCGGCGGTGCGATGACATGGTCCGCATGGATCAAGCCCGGCGCGACTCCGGTCTCCGGCAATATCCTGATACGTGAAGATGCCGGCAATGCCTTCATCATCGCCGTGGACAACGGCTCGCTGGTGGTGACGGTGAAGAACGGCGGCGCGGTCGTGAAGAGCACGCCCGGAGCGCCGCTGCCGGCCAACCGCTGGCAGCATGTGGCCGTAGTCGGGA
>JAYVJI010000191.1:0-1651 GCA_043769435.1 Verrucomicrobiota bacterium | reverse complement strand
GCAGGGGCATCTGGGCCACCACATGCGCAATCGCTCGGATGATGAAGCATTCGATTTTTACTTCGAGGGGGAGAGCAGGCTCTGGCGCTTTCTGATGCTTTATGGCATCCTAACAGGTCTCTTCTGGGTATTAATACTGTGCTCCAACCTGCTGGCCGCAGTGTGGCCGGGCTTTCTACGCCCGCGGAAATTCAGTATCGACAGGCCCTCGGAGGCGCTGCTGGAGTCCTTGAATCCGCGGTTTCTCCGGCTGATCTGGCTGGAAGCCGTGGCAGCCATTCTGCTGCATGGCACCATGATCATGATGTGGGGCATCCCCTTTTGGCATTGGCTCGCAGTGCTCTCCGGCTTTGGCATCATGTGGTCCGCGATGCAATATGTGCATCATTTCGGTACTGAGCGCGATGTCTTGAACGGCGCGCGTAATCTCCGGACGTGGCGCTGGCTGGATGCCCTGTGGCTCTACCACAACTGGCACCAGCGCCACCACCAGCAGCCCACTGTGCCCTGGGTCCACCTTCCGGCGCTGGAGGGGGGACCAGTGCAACCACGGGCCCATATGATACCCGCATGGCTGCGCATGTGGCGGGGCCCATCCCTCACCCGCCAGCGCGTCGCCAACCGATTCTCCGGACGCCTCATCCGATAAACATACCCTACCATCAATCCACCTAACCAACTATCTTCCTGACCATATGCAAACGTACACCGCTCTCCTCTGCCTCACTGACTGTTTTCCAGCCATGCCTCCGCCCAGGACCGGGAGGCAGATAAAGCAGCTCTGCGCTCGCTCGCAGCACGCTATGAAACTGCCATCAACACCGGCAAAATCACCGATCTCAAGGAATCATTCCTGCCCAGCGCCACCGCCGTCTTCATCACCGGACGGGAGTGTAAAGGTGTCGATGAGATGCAGCAATACTACCATGATGTCCGCGAAAAAATCGGCTCCGCTTCGACCTACACTGTGAAGCTCACTCCCGATGCTACGGAATTCTTTGGCGACATGGCCCTGGCGCATGGGAACTGCGATGAGACCCTCACCTCCGGAAAGGGCGATCCCGTGACGTGGCAGAGTAAATGGACCGCAGTGCTTCAGAAAGCAGATGGCCAATGGCGGACCGCACGCCTCCACGCTTCCATGGACCCGATCGACAACCCGCTGGCCGCCATGAAGGCAGGCGCCACCAAATGGACTTTCGCAGCAGGTGGATTGATAACAGGCAGCCTTCTAATGGCCATATTTCTAAGGTGGAAAACTAAGGCTTAATGTATTGTTATTTGCAAAAGTTCCGAGACTCGTTAGTGCTACATAGTTGCTTCACTCTGTGGGCAAAAGACATATATGGGATCGCCTAACAACTCTTATTACTTTTGCAATGGACAATAATTGATTAGCGCATTGCGCATTTTAACGTTGGCTCTCCGGATCTAGGCCGGGCCTTCAGTCCTCAGAATGAATGCTTCGCCAATAGGGTGTGACCGGGCTGTGATGTAAAAAAATACGAGTAAAAACATGTTAGTAGCCAAATTTTGCGCAGCGTTCCCAAAATTGGTCGATGCGGTTGCTGCTTAGTTTTAGACTCCGCAGGGCGAGCACTCTTTGCAGGCCTTTGCGTTTCCAGCGCGCTCCACTCAAGTTGCTGCGTTG
>JAYVJI010000190.1:0-2867 GCA_043769435.1 Verrucomicrobiota bacterium | reverse complement strand
GCGGAATTGCAGGTATCTCACTCCCGGTTAATCACAAATGGTCAGGAGCAGTATTTTGTAATTGATTCCTATTGGGAGGATTCTCGTGCATTGGTTGAGTCCTTCAAAGCTAGCATCGCATAATCATTCAAAGACTTTACGGATAACCGCTTGGATTTATTAGTTGAATCCTGCCTGAACGATCCACATTTTGATGGATTCGGTGTAAATAAAAGAGAGTTGGCTCTTGAGTATGTAGAGGGAAATAAGCCCGTTCTCGTGGTCCGGGCGGATAGTGGTGCCGGCGTCACAGACTCATATCGCGAGCCGGATCCGGATAGTATCTGGAACACACGTTACCGTAAATTACTCGAAAAACATGGGCTGGCTACTTCAGCTAAATAGTGATTTACGAATCCCGTTCTGACTGGTTCTCTCGTGCTGGATGCCGTGCAGGCGGCGCGGCCCGGCCTCATGCGCCGCCTCGCCGGCATCGCCCTAGTTTTGATGGCTTGCGGCTATGGGATCGCCTGCGCTACCCCAGGTGGGAACCTGGCCCCGCCGGGTGTAGCCGCATGGCATCCGAGGGATCTCTGGACCATGAATCAGCAGACCGGCAGCGTTTCCTATCAGGAATCAGTGCAGCAGCGAGCTGCTGGCGAATTCCACCATGTCTGCCGGTCGAAGACCGTGCCGCTATTAGGCACAGGCCCCCGCAGCGAGCTGCTGGCGAATTCCACCATGTCTGCCGGGAGAGGCGCGGTCCACTCCATGCCGGGGCCGAAGGAAAGCCGGTGGGAATGCAAGGCATGGCGGGTCATGTGCAGCGCGGCAGCGGCAGCGGGAGTCCAGCCGCTCTCGATCTGCCTCAGGTACCACTGACAGTCTGGCCCGTAAAGCTTGTCCCCTACGATCCCGTGGCCCGTATGAGAGAGATGCACACGGATCTGATGCATCCGACCGGTGCAGGGGCGCGCGGCGATGGTGGCAAAACGCAATAGTTTTCCCGCGATCACACGCTCCCACCTGCTGACTACGCGGAAATGTGTCAGGCACGGAACACCCGCATCATGCACCAGCTGGAGCAGGTAGATGGGGGATGCCATCACTTCTCCCCGCCGCAGGATGGGTGCTTCCACCCGCAGGGATTCCCACTCCGGCCACCCAGTCACCAGCGCCAGATATTCCTTTTCCGCCTCCCGCCGGGCCATCGCTTTATGCAGGACCCGGGCGGCAGCCTTATGCTTGGCCACCACGGTCAGCCCGCTGGTCTCACGGTCTAGGCGATTAATAATGGAAAGACTCCCGCCGGTGGCCAGCTCATAGGCCAGCAGTTTTCTCAGTCCATGCCAGAGCGTGGGCGGTCCATCAGGTTTCGACGGATGAATCTGAAGCGGGGCGGCCTTGCTGACCACGATCCAGTCCTCCGTCTCATCGAGCACGGTGAAGTCCAGCACGTCTGAGGAGGGCCGCATCCCTGCCCTTGCCGGGCCTTCATCCGGCTGCCAAGCGAAAGGCTTGCTTCCGGGCACAAAAAAGCTGCCCGTTGGAGGGCAGCTTTTTGCTGTTGTGGGGAGCTATCCTAGGCCCGGACCGCGAACCAGTAAGCAAGCGGGACCCCTAAACCGACCCGTAAAGGAGCCCCGCTGCTTTTGGTTCCGGCAGAGCCGGAAATCTTTATTAGGCTACCAAGCTCAGGGCCGTGAAGTAGAGCAGAGTGAATACCGAACTGGCCAGGGCGAGAGAGGTGAGCTTTTCGACGGTAAAGAGAGGAGCGGCTGTGGTGTTCATGGCGTTGTTTGGAAAGTCAGTTGTTTTGTCGTTGTGATATAAATATACCACTTTCCATAGGCAGTGCAACTATTATTATGGAAATTTTGCAAATATTCTCACTCATAATTGAGAATTCCCATATTTTGCTTGGAACAACCACAGAAAAAAGGCGAATTTCTCAAATCAGGCAGCCCTAACACCACGTTTTCGGCAAAAATGACCGCTCAGGCTCTGCCTCGGGGCAACTATTGCGGATCAGACAGCCTGTAGCGCCCCGGAATGAGCATCCCGGTGGGTTGGCACTGGTTTGCCTGGACGGAAGTGCTCTTCATGATCGAGCGTGGCCATCAGCCCCGGAGTAGCAGCGCACACTTGTTCAAGGCTAGCGCGGACTGCTGCGACGAGGTCTGCGGGCTCTGCCTCAGCTCTAAGGTTGAGAATAAGCTGGCCGCCACTGCTGGGCTCATCCAGCGTCATGCCGCTCTCGGGAATGTTGTCGTTTCTTACCAGATTCACCGACGCGATCTCCCCGGCGATGCCATCATCCGGGCTGTAGGTCATCTTTAAGTGAGCGACCTCTGCACAGCTGGCCGTGAGGCACGACTGAATGGCTGCCGCCAGCGCCTGAAGGAAAAAATTGGCATCAAATTCATCCTCTGATTTCAGCGTCACCGTGGCATTCAACCACCCCAGCAGGGCTTCCCCCTCGGCATACACGTCATAGTCCACATGCATCGGGGTGCGGTTACCCTGGCTCTGATAGGAGAGGAGATCAAACCAGGGAGCGAGGCCGGTTTCTTCCCTAACAGAAGCGCTGAAAACCGTGGCCTCCGGAAATTGGCCGCGCAGATGCCCTAGCAGTTCCTCCAGTTGATCCCCGCTGAGAAGCTCCTGCTTGTTGATGATGATCACGTCCGCCTCCTCCAGCTGCTTGCGGTAAATATAGGCGACCTTTGCGGAGAAGCTGCCGCCAGGCTCAAGGCCGAGAATGCGCCTGGCCCGCACGGGATCCACTAGCACGCTCAGCGGTGCGATGGAAAACGCCGCCCCGTAAATCCGTCGCAGGGGATAGCTGACAGTGGCCACGAGGTCCGTGCAACTGCCCACGGGTTCCG